>JAOUDU010000178.1 GCA_029859085.1 Gammaproteobacteria bacterium
AGTGCCGGCACCCCCCAGCCCCAGGCGAGGGCCCGCGCCAGGGTGGCGCCCACCATGAGGGCCCCCACCAGGCCGGGGCCGGCGGTGTAGGCAACCCCGTCGATATCCGCGGCGGCGCAACCGGCCCGGGCCAGCACCTCCTCCACCAGCGGCAGGGTCTTGCGGATATGGTCGCGGGAGGCGAGTTCCGGTACCACCCCGCCGTACTCGACGTGGATATCGACCTGGCTGAAGAGGGCATCGGCCAGCAGGCCGCGCCGGGTATCATAGAGCGCGACGCCGGTTTCATCACAGGAGGTTTCCAGGCCCAGGATCAGCATTGCATCTACCACCGTCAGTAAGAGGCGCATCATACTCACTGGCCCGCCCCCTGTGTAGGGTCGAATTCATTCGACCACCGCCCGGTCGAACAAATACCCGCCAAAGCGGCGCGGGCTCTTCGACCCGCCGGAGAGCCCCACCGGGCGCGGTTTCGGCGCCCTGTTTCCCCTTGCCGACCCCTTTGCAAAACGCCCGGGATAAGGATAGAATGCGCGCCCTTTCAGGCAACCATTGTCCGCAAGGCCGTGGCTGCTTTAACCATGCTCCAACAATGACAAGACAGGTAAAGAATTAATGCCCCATATCAAGCTGAAGGAAAACGAGCCCTTTGACGTTGCCCTGCGCCGTTTCAAGCGGTCTTGCGAGAAAGCAGGCGTCCTGGCTGAAGTGCGCAAGCGCGAGCATTACGAGAAGCCCACCACCGTGCGCAAGCGTGCCGGTGCCGCGGCGGTCAAGCGCCACCTGAAAAAGCTTTCCCGGGATAACCGCAAGCGCGTACGCCTGTACTAGAGCACCCCCCCATGAGCGACCAGGCCCTCACGGCCACGATCAAGGCGGCCATGAAGGACGCCATGAAGGCCCGGGACAAGGAGCGCCTGGGGACCATCCGGCTGATCCTGTCGGAATTCAAACGCATCGAGGTGGACGAGCGCATCGAACTGGATGACGCCCGTGCCCTGGCCGTGCTGGACAAAATGGTAAAACAGCGTCGCGATTCCGCCGACCAGTACCAGAAAGCCGGCCGGGACGAGCTCGAGGCCCAGGAAAACTACGAAATCGGTGTCATCCAGGAATTCCTGCCGGCCCAGCTGGGCGAGGATGAACTGAGCGCAATGGTGGATGCCGCCATTGCCGCCAGCGACGCCACGGGTATGCAGGCCATGGGCGCCGTGATGGCCCGGCTCAAGCCACAATTGCAGGGCCGTGCCGACATCGGCGCCGTCAGCCAACTGGTCAAATCCCGGCTCACCGGCTGACCCCGGACACCCACCGCACTAAACATTCGCCCCCCGGCGTGGTTCAATAACCTGCCCATTCACAGCGTTGCACCCCGATGGCCGGACGGATACCGCAAGCTTTCCTCGATGACCTGCTGGAGCGCGTCGACATCGTCGAGGTGATCGACCGCCGCGTCAAGCTGAGGAAATCCGGCAAGAACTACACCGCCCGCTGCCCCTTTCACGAAGAGAAAACCCCGTCTTTCAGCGTCAATCCGGACAAGCAGTTCTACTACTGCTTCGGCTGCGGAGCCGGCGGCAACGCCCTCGGCTTCCTGATGGACTACGAGAACCTGGATTTTCCGCGGGCGGTTGAGGCCCTGGCCAGCAGCGCCGGCCTGCAGGTGCCGCGGGAGCCCGGCCGGGGCGGGCCCGACAACGCCGAGCAGGAGCATAGCAACAAGGCCCTGTACGCCCTGATGGAACAGGTGGCCACTTTCTACCGGCAGCAACTGCGCCAGCACCCCCAGGCCGGCCGCGCCGTGCAATACCTGAAACAACGCGGCCTGACCGGCGCAATCGCCAGGCAATTCGACCTCGGCTTCGCGCCACCGGGCTGGGACAACCTGCACAAGGCGCTGGGGACTACCCCGGCGCAGATGGCGCTGCTCAAGGACAGCGGCATGCTGGTGGAGAATGAGTCCGGCAAGCTTTACGACCGCTTCCGCGACCGGGTGGTGTTTCCCATTCGCGACCAGCGCGGGAGGGTTGTGGCCTTTGGCGGCCGGGTGCTGGGAGATGACAAGCCCAAGTACCTCAACTCACCCGAAACCGCCATTTTCCACAAGGGCCGCGAGCTCTATGGCCTGTTCCAGGCGCGCCAGGCCAATCGCAAGCTGGACCGCCTGCTGGTGGTGGAAGGCTATATGGACGTGATCGCGCTGGCGCAGCACGGTATCAGCAACGCCACCGCCACCCTCGGCACCGCCACCAGCAAGACCCACCTCGAGCGTATCTACCGGCTGTGCCCGGAAGTCGTGTTCTGCTTTGACGGGGACGAGGCGGGCCGCAAGGCGGCTTTCCGTGCCATGGAGGCCGCACTGCCCTGTATGGAAGACGGCCGCCAGGCCCGCTTCCTGTTCCTGCCCGAGGGCGAGGACCCGGACACCATGGTGCGCAGCGGCGGCGCCGGTCATTTCCAGGCCCTGGTGGCTGACGCCATGCCACTGGAGGAGTTCCTGTTCGAATCGGTGGCCCGGGACCTGGACACCAGCAGCATGGACGGCAAGGCGCGGCTGAGCAAACTGGCCCTGCCGTTCCTGCGCCAGCTGCCCGAGGGCGTGTACCGGCAATTGATGTTCCAGGCCCTCGCCCAGCGCACCGGCCTGGACCTTGCAAGCCTGATGCAACTCGAGCCGGGCCCGCCGCCCGCGCCAGCCCCCGGGACGAGCTACCATCCGGACGAGCCACCGGACTACCCGGGGGGCGAGGGTGCGGAACGGACCCCACCGCAACCGCGGCGCCGTGAGGCCTCCCGCACCCGCACTGACGGTTACTCCAACATGGCCCAGGCGGCCATCGCCCTGCTGTTGCACCAGCCCGCCATTGCGAACCTGGTGGACCCGGCGCCCCTGGCGGAGCTCGATGGGGACGACGTGGGGCTGCTGCGGGAGCTGCTCATCCTGTTGCGGCGCCGGCCGGAATCCAACACCGCGATGCTGCTCGGCCACTGGTACGGCACCCCCGAGGGAGAGCTGCTGAGCCGGCTGGCAGGCCAGGAACGGCTGATTCCCGCGGCGGGCATCGAGCAGCAGTTTGTCGACACAATGTCCGTGCTGGCGCGGGCGCCGCATCACTCAAAACTCGCAGCCCAGGTCGACAAACTGAAACACACCAACTACGCTGAGGTCAGCGAGCTGGAAAAGCAGCGGCTCAGGGAGCTGTTGCAGGAAAAGCAGCGACGGGATGCGGAGGGCCACAAGCCCCGCAGTTAGCGAGCCGCGCCCGCCGCCGACGGATGTACCCCCCGGAGCTACCCGGTTGGAACACCAATTTTCGACCCCATATAACACCAAGCGGTCAATTGGCGCCCCGACCGGCCGAAACGGCCCAGTATTCACGAAATTGCCGTGGCCGCGAGTGGTTAAGGGGCTCTCTTTCCGGTTATAATCGCCGGCTAATTTTTTTTCGAATTTATGTTGAAGGTGTCAGCTTAATGACCGATGTCGTGAAACAACAATCCCGCCTGAAAGATCTCATCGCCAGGGCAAGGAGCAGGGCTACCTGACGTACGCCGAGGTCAATGACCACCTGCCCGAGGACATCTCCGATCCGGACCAGGTGGAAGACATCATCCAGATGATCAACGACATGGGCATCCAGGTATTTGAGTCTGCCCCGGATGCCGATGAACTGCTGATGGCCGAGGGGGATTCGGCCGACGATATCGCCGCCGCCGAGGCTGCCGCCGCCCTTGCCGCCGTGGAGACGGAAGCCGGCCGCACCACCGATCCCGTCCGCATGTACATGCGCGAGATGGGCACCGTAGAGCTGCTCACCCGCGAGGGCGAAATCGTTATCGCCAAGCGCATCGAGGAGGGTATCCGCGAGCTGATGGCCGCACTGGCGCACTTCCCCGGCGCAGTGGAAAAGGTATTGGCTGAATACGACCTGGTGACCAAGGAAGAGCGGCGCCTGTCGGACATCATGGTGGGTTACCTCGACCCCGCGGAGGACGTTCCTTCGGCCCTGGAAATCGCCGAGGCCGCCCCCGAGGTCTCGGAAGATGATGAGGAAACCGAATCCGGCCCCGACCCGGTGGAGGCCAAGAAGCGCTTTACCGCGCTCAAGCGCCAGTTCAACAAAACCGAGAAGGTTCTTGCCGATAAGGGCCGCAGCAGCGCCGTTGCCGTCAAGGAAATGGAAAAGCTGGGTGAACTGTTCAAGTTCTTCAAGCTCACCCCGAGGGTGTTTGATCCGCTGACCGATTCCCCGCGCAACCTGCTGGCCGCCCTGCGCGACCACGAGCGCGAAATCATGCGCATCGCGATCAAGGTGTGCAACATGCCCCGCAAGGATTTCATCTCCAGCTTCCCGGGCTCGGAGGCCGATATCAAGTGGGTGAGCCGCCATGCCCGCAAGAAAGATTACGGCAGCAAGCTCGCGGCCGAGAAAGAAAATATCCAGCGCCTGCAACGGCGGCTGATACAGATCGAGGAACAGAGTGGCCTTTCCATCACCGAAATCAAGGAAATCAACCGCCGCATGTCCATGGGCGAGGCCCGGGCCCGCCGCGCCAAGAAGGAAATGGTCGAGGCCAACCTGCGCCTGGTGATCTCCATCGCCAAGAAGTACACCAACCGCGGCCTGCAGTTCCTGGACCTGATCCAGGAGGGCAATATCGGCCTGATGAAGGCGGTGGACAAGTTCGAGTACCGCCGCGGCTACAAGTTCTCCACCTACGCCACCTGGTGGATACGCCAGGCCATTACCCGCTCCATCGCGGACCAGGCTCGCACCATCCGTATCCCGGTGCACATGATCGAGACCATCAACAAGCTCAACCGCATCTCCCGCCAGATGCTGCAGGAGATGGGCCGCGAGCCCACCCCCGAGGAGCTGGGCGAGCGCATGGACATGCCGGAAGACAAGGTGCGCAAGGTGCTCAAGATCGCGAAGGAGCCGATCTCGATGGAAACCCCCATCGGCGACGACGAAGATTCACACCTGGGCGACTTTATCGAGGACAACACCATCCACTCACCCGTGGACGCCGCCACCGGCCAGGGCCTGCAGGAAGCCACCAAGGAAGTACTGGCGGGCCTGACCGCGCGCGAGGCCAAGGTGTTGCGCATGCGCTTCGGTATCGACATGAACACCGACCACACCCTCGAGGAAGTGGGCAAGCAGTTCGACGTCACCCGGGAGCGCATCCGCCAGATAGAAGCCAAGGCCCTGCGCAAGCTGCGCCACCCGACCCGCTCGGATTACCTGCGCAGCTTCCTGGACGACTGATCGTCTATTGGCAAGCCTTTGATCGATGGCCAAACCTGATGATTGGTACTATCAGTTGGTCATCGATAATCTCGTAGATAATACGATAAGCGCCCTGCCGGACCCGGTAATAGTCCCTGGCGGATAACTTCTTACAACCAGGGGCCCCGGGATCATCCGCCAATGCTTCAATTCGACGGAGAATTTTGCGCACGTCGTTTTTTGGCAGCGCCCTCAGGTCTTTTGCGACAGACTTTTTGAATAACAGCTTATATTTTGCCATGCTTCTTCAGGTCGCCAAGCAGGGCCTCGTAAGTCATTACCGGCTCGCTTACCCTGTCGGCAATCGAGGCCAGATCCTCCTGGTCCTCAAGCATCAACAGCCGCACCGCATCGTCTATCAGCTCAGATAGAGCATTGCTGCCGAGCGACTGGCAAGGGTGCCATAACAGCAGGCCTGACATGCACAGCGGGAGATTCAGACTGGAAGCCTGCATCGGAAGGTATGGTGCCCTGGCACTGCGGCACCTTCGCCTGGAGGATTGAATAACCTGCCAGCCCGGCGAAACACCAGTCGGACCACAGGATGAGACAAGCGTTTGCCTTTGCACATCGCCCGGGGCACATTATAATGCGCCGCTTCCCCCTACACGGGCCCATAGCTCAGTTGGTTAGAGCATCCGACTCATAATCGGCAGGTCGAAGGTTCAAGTCCTTCTGGGCCCACCATTTTTCATAAAAATCATAGAGTTATAGATAGTTACACCGTCCGACTATGGGTGGGGTTTTGCCCTGGACCTGCAGACCTATAGTCGGTGGGTGGATGAGAATGCAGCAGATATCTACCTGTAGTATCGTCTGGAATATTCAGATGGGCTTTCTCCAGGTACTCAGCCATGCTCAATCGTGACCTTC
>JAOUDU010000179.1 GCA_029859085.1 Gammaproteobacteria bacterium
CGCGTGGGGCGGCTGGGCGCCGAAGGTGGACACACCGCGCTCTCGCGCGCCGACTTTGTCATAGCCGCGGAAGCCGCCGCCGATACCGCCTCCGGCGATGAAATCGAAGGCGAGGGGATCGCTGCGCAAATTTTTACCAGCGGCACTACTGCGGCGCCAAAGGCCGCACTGCTGCGCCACAGCAACCTGTTATCCTATATCCTCGGCACCGTGGAATTCTGCTCGGCAGGCGAGGATGAAGCCGCACTGGTCTGCGTACCGCCCTACCACATAGCGGGTATCGCAGCCCTGCTCAGCTCGATTTACGCGCTGCGCCGGATAGTCCTGTTGCCGTCGTTTGACCCGGACGACTGGCTGGCACTTGTCAGCTCCGAGCGGGTGACCAACGCATTCGTGGTACCGACAATGCTGGCGCGTATCATCGGCCGGATCGACGCCGGGGTTGACGCTGACCTCTCCTCACTCAAGGCCATCGCCTACGGCGGTGGCCGCATGCCGCTGGAACTGGTGGAACGCGCGCTGGAACTGTTTCCCGATACCCAGTTCACCAATGCTTACGGGCTGACCGAGACCAGCTCGACCATAGCCCTGCTTGGGCCGGAGGATCATCGCCTCGCCCATGCCTCCGGCGACCCCGCCGTGCGCGCGCGGCTCGGCTCCGTCGGCCAGCCGCTGCCCACTGTGGAGCTTCAGATCAGGGACGAGGAAGGCCGGCCGCTGCCCGCTGGTGAGCGCGGCGAGATCTACGTTCGCGGTGAGCAGGTATCCGGCGAGTACCGGGGGCGGTCCGCCCTCGATGCCGAAGGCTGGTTCCCCACCCGCGACGCGGGCTGGCTCGATGAAGATGGTTACCTGTTTCTCGCCGGACGCGCCGATGACGTGATCGTGCGCGGCGGTGAAAACATCTCACCCGGTGAGATCGAGGATGTGCTGATGTCGCACCCGGCCATCGCCGACGCGGTAGCCGTAGGGATACCCTCGGCGGAATGGGGCGAGGCCGTCGGCGTTGCCGTCGTCGTGAAACCCGGCCAGGCGGCCCCGGGCGATGACGAATTGCGCACCCTGGTCAGGGATCGGCTGCGATCGTCCCGCGTGCCTGAAAAGATAGCGGTCCTCGACGCCCTGCCCTACAACGAGATGGGGAAATTACTGAGGCGAGAGGTTCGCGCCCGCTTCCAGCAATAAATGAACGAGCGCGCGAGATTGGCTTTCCCCGGGCTTACGGCTAGATAGTCAGCCGTCCGGGGCATTTTCCGGAAAAACAAAGGTGATATGGCAACCCTATCGGAAATTCAGGGACCGGACCTGTCACAGGAAGAGGGACTGGGTCCGCTGACACTGGCCGGCTTTATTGCAGAGGTCAACGCCAGATACTCCGCCAACGAGGCATTGTACTGGCGGAACCTTGACGGCGAGGACATGCGGTGGACCTATGCAGGGATGCACAGGGAGAGCCTCCGCGTCGCCCGGGCTCTACTCGCGCTGGGGGTTGGGAAGAGCACCCGCGTCGGCATCCTGATTTCGAATCGTCCGGAGTGGATTTTCTGCATGTTCGGTGCGGCGATTGCCGGCGCCACCGTTGTCGCATTGAACACTTTTTCAACCCGGCAGGAGCTGAGGTACCAGCTGAAGCTTGCGGATGTGGAGCTGCTGTTCATGGAAGCGGCGGTCGCGTCACACGACTTCGTCGAAGATATCCTGGCCATTTGCCCCCGGTTGACACAAATGGCGCCGGGCCAGCTTTTCACCGACGACCTGCCGTTCCTGAGACGGGTTATCTGTATCGACGAGTCCCCGGCCTGCCCCGGGTTACAGCCTGTTGGCGACTTTATGGCATACGGGAATGGCATTCCTGATTCCGTTGTAGCCGCCGCGGCGGCCAGCTGTAGCCCGGTAGATGACGGGTTGATCTTTTTTTCCTCCGGTTCAACCGCCCAACCCAAGGCCATTCAGCAGACCCACCGCGCCGCCACACTGCAGTGCTGGCGCGCCGGGCACTGGTACGAATTTGACGGCGCCGTGCGCTCGTGGAGCGCCAACGGTTTTTTCTGGTCCGGCAACTTCGCGATGGCCCTGGGATGCACTCTCGGCGTGGGTGGTTGCCTGGTGCTACAGCGTTATTTCCAGCCGGATGAAGCACTGGAACTATTCGAGCGGGAAAAGGTGTCCTATGCCTTTGCGTGGCCGCACCAGTACGCGCGCTTGAAAGAGTCTCCCGGCTGGCAATCGGCAAACCTTTCTTCCCTGGTATACGTCGATGCCAGGGGAATCCTGGCCTCTCACCCGACAGTCGAAACCAGCTGGCGCGAGCCCAATGGCTATGGTGCCACTGAAACCTTTACTTTCGTAACGGGGTTCGCCGGCAGCCGGAATAAGGACAACAGTTTTGGTCCGGTATTGCCCGGCAACATCGTACGTATCATCGATCCGGATACCGGCAGGATCCTGCCGCTCGGTGAGACTGGTGAAATTATAGTGAAAGGGCCTACGCTGAGCCGCGGGTATCTCAAAACGCCGCCGGAAGATACGCTCGATCGGGAAGGCTTTTTTCATACCGCGGACGCGGGGTATTTCAGTCCGCAGGGAAATCTCTTCTGGAAAGGCCGCCTCGGCGACATCATCAAGACCGGTGGAGCCAATGTCTCCCCCACCGAGGTAGATGCGGTGATCGTGGAGCATCCCGCAATTCAAAGTGCATTCACCGTAGGAGTTCCAGACGCCACACTGGGCGAAATCGTGGTCTCCTGCGTAATCCTGCGAAAGGGCCATGAAATCGACGAAGAGGGAGTGCGCCGGTTTGCGAAACAATCACTGGCGGCTTACAAGGTGCCCCGTCGTGTCCTGTTCTTTTCGGAGCAAGACCTGCCGATGACCGGCAGCAACAAGATCCGTCGTCCGGAGCTGCGAAAACTCATCTCCGGGCTGCTCAAATAGCCTGTTGACAACCGGACCCTGAACCACAGAGCGACAGGATGGGCTCCCGCGGGCTTTGTGCTTGAAACGTCAGTTCAGGAGCCGGGGTCGGGAACCGCCTGCAAGAAACGCGGGTCATCAAACAGGTGCTCGTATTCTTCTGCAGCGAAATCCGAGACATAGGGGTTGAACACTCTTTCGTCGCCGAAGCTCGAAAGTGCATGGTGGCCGGGCACGAATACCACGTCGTCTCCCAGCGGGAACAACTTGCGACGGATCGAATGCAGCAGGACCAGGTGATGCAGGGGGTCTGCGGTCGCGCCGATGGCGTTACGGAACAGTATATCCCCGACGAACGCGAGGCGTGAGTCAGCGCAAAAGTAGGCCACGTGGCCGTCGGTGTGGCCCGGGCAATGCAGCACCTGCAACTGCTGGTTGCCCACGCGGATAATATTGCCATCCTCCAGCCAGCGATCCGGACTGTAGGGTTGGCAATCGAAGAACCCGTGTCGTGCCGCAAGCGTGGTCATGGTGGCAATGACCGCCGCCTCTGCGCGATGCGGCCCCTCTATCGGAACAGCAAGCAAAGCCGAGAGTGCACTGGCCGCGCCCGCATGGTCCGGGTGACTGTGGGTAATCAGCAGGCGCTCTACCTTCACTCCCTGCTGGTCGATGAAAGCCATCACCGGGTCTATGTCTCCCCCCGGGTCTATCACCGCGCCGCGCATGGTTTCGAAACACCAGATCACGGAACAGTTCTGGGCCACGTGGGTCACCGGGATGACCTTGCAGCGCAGGGGAAGGTGCTTGGGAAGCAGGCGGTACATCGAGCCCCGGGGCCTCCGGGTAGACAATAGTGACGCAGCGAATGATAGCAGACAGCCGCAGATAGCGGTGCGCCAAAAATCACTTACACCCGGCTACCGGGTGCAGCTGTGCTTTCTTTACTTGATGTATTCCTCCACGAACTGCCGGAGTTTAACGGCCGCCGCCCTGATGATGGTGGCCGCGGTCGGCCTGATCTTTACCTGGACTTTCTTGATCTCGCCGTCAAAAACGCCTTCCATCTCATATTCACGCGATACCGGGACGTTGGCATCCCGGCCGGTATCAAAGGTCTCCCCGTTGCCCGCCAGGATAAGGGGTCGCCTGGCGATGTGACCGCTGGCAACCTCGGCGGAGTCCACCGAGATCGTAATAGTGCCACCATCACCATCGATATCGAAATCGTATCGCAGCGTGTGCGGGCCCGCTGGCAGGGATTCCCGGCTCACCACACTCGATTGCATGCCCGGCAGTGGCAGCGGTGAAACCGCCGCACAGGCGACGGGTTTGCCGTCCTTGAGATAGAAACTCCAGCCGCCGAAATAGCTTCCGGCGGCGACGATCACGCCGTTGCCGCCACCCTCGGGAACCACGATCTCGGCCTCGACGCTGAAAGGCATGCTGAAAATCGGTGGCGCGGACATCATCTGCAGACGAATGTCTCGCCCCCAGTAGACATAGTCCAGCTTGAATGATCCGGCAGCCATCATCATTCTCGTCACCCGGTCCATGGCACCGCTGTCCTGTATCGGGTAGACGTCGTATTTGCGCGCCTGGGCATCGAACAGCGCCTGCATTTCCCGCAGCCGCTCCGGCTCCTGCACCGCGAGATCATGCGACTGGCTGAAATCAGTCCGCAAGTCATAGAGCTCCCATGGATAGGAGCCGACATCACTGCCCGCCCTTGACTCGGCGATATTCCAGGGCATGTTGCGGGGTGTCGTGTTTGCCAGCCAGCCATCGTGGTAAATACCCCTGTTGCCAAGGATTTCGTAGTACTGGGTGCGTCGCGTTGACGGCGCATCCGGCGCGTCGAAGCTGTAGACCATGCTGGTGCCGTCTATCGGCTGCTGGGCAATGCCGTCGACCACCCGGGGCGCCTCGACCCCCGCGGCTTCCAGCAGCGTCGGCATGATGTCGATCACATGGTGATACTGGGTCCTCAGGCCGCCCGCCTGCGCGATCCGCCGGGGCCAGGAAATCACCAGCCCGTTACGCACGCCGCCCAGGTGCGAGGCGATGACCTTGAACCATGGAAAAGGCGTACTGGTGGCGAAGGTCCAGCCTATCGGGTATCCCTCGTAGGTGTCCGGACCGCCCAGGATATCCAGGTGCTGCGCCAGCCAGTGGACATCTATATCAGGGCCACCATCTGCCGTTGACAGGTGGGCCAGTTCATTGAGCGTGCCTGCGGGGCCGCCCTCGCCGCTGGAACCGTTGTCTCCCTCAATGAATACAACCAGCGTATTGTCGGCAATGCCCATGCGCTGTATTTCATCGAGTAGCCGCCCGATCTGGGCATCCTGGAACGCCAGCATGGCGGCGTAGACTTCCATATAACGGGCGTACACTTTCCTTTCATCCGCCGAGAGACTGTCCCAGGCGGGTATGATATCGGGCCGTGTCGAGAGCACCGTATTCGCGGGCACCACACCGAGTTTTTTCTGTCGCGCCAGGATCCGCTCCCGCTCCCGGTCCCAGCCCCGATCGAACTGGCCCCGGAACCTGGCAATCCAGTCAGCCGGCGCCTGGTGCGGTGCGTGGGCGGATCCGGGCGCATAGTAGACAAAGAACGGCTTGTCCGGTGCCGCCGCCTTCTGGTTGCGGATCCATTGTATGGCCTGATCGGCGAGATCCCTGTCGAGAATGTAATCCCCGGGGCGGTGGGAGCCGTCCACCGGGGATATCCCCCGGTACAGGGCCGGCCGCCACTGGTCGGTATCGCCGGCGACAAAGCCGTAAAAGTACTCAAATCCGCGCCCCGTGGGCCACTGGTCAAACGGCCCTGCGGGAGAGCGCTCCGGGCCCGGCACGTTGTGATCCTTGCCGAACATCGCGGTGTTGTAGCCGTTGTCCCGCAGGATGCGGGCCACGCCGGCCGCACTGGGGGGAATATGCCCGGTATAGCCGGGATAGGGTGAGGTAATCTCCACCACGGTAGCGGTTCCCACCGCGTGGTGATTGCGTCCGGTCAACAGCGCGGCCCGGGTCGGTGAGCAGATGCCGGTCGTGTGAAAGCGGTTGTAGCGCAGGCCCTGGGCTGCCAGTCGGTCCAGGGTGGGGGTGGGTACCGGGCCGCCAAAGGTGCTGGCCGATGCAAAACCCACATCGTCCGTCATCACCAGCAGGATATTGGGGGCGCCATCGGGTGCATGCAGCGGCGAGGGAAATTCCATCGTCGAATCGGCTTCGGTCGGCCCAAGTGTG
>JAOUDU010000180.1 GCA_029859085.1 Gammaproteobacteria bacterium
CAGCGACGACGCCGGTGTGAACTGGCGCATACAACGGGACGGCATCGCCGCCCAGCAGCAGGCGAACCTCGAGCAGAGAGAGGTTGCCCACGACACGGTAGCCCGGCTCGAGCAAGCCCTTGCGGCGGCAGACCCGGCTGACCGCGCAGAACTGCAGACGGAGCTGGATGATGCCCGGCTGGACCTGGATGACGCCGATGATGCCTTGGATGAACCCGCCTTCGCCTCGCCGCTGATGGACATCTGGTTCCAGGACCGGGAGCGGGGCTGGGCGGTGGGCGCCTTCGGCACCCTGCTCGCAACCCGCGACGGCGGCAAGCACTGGGGCAGCCAGTCCGACCTGCTGGACAACCCCGACGGTTTCCACCTCAACACAGTCACCGGTGACGGCGCGGGACGGGTATTTGTCGCCGGCGAGGGTGGGGTGATGTTCCGCTCGCCGGATGGCGGCGCCACCTGGGAAACACTCGAACCCTTTTATGAGGGCAGCTGGTTTGGCGCGGTATACAGTCCGGTCGGCCAGGTGTTACTGGTATTCGGCCTGCGCGGCCACCTGTACCGGTCAGAGGATTTTGGCAACCAGTGGGAGCCGGTTACCGACGACAACACGATGACGCTCGCCGGGGGCAGCCCGGCGGACAACGGTGACATCGTGCTGGTCGGCGGCGTTGGCACCGTGCTGCGCAGCCGCGACGGGGGCCGCTCCTTCGCACTGAGTATGCTGCCGGACCGGCTGGGCCTCAGCGCCGCGGTGCAGCGGGGCGACCAGTTGATCCTCGTCGGCCAGGGTGGCGTCAAACGCCTGCCGGCAGGAGCCGGGCATGACTGAAAAACCCGGTATCGAGAAGACCCCACCCCATACCTACCATCCCGGGGAGGAGGCACAACTGCTGGAACGGCTGATTTTCAGCCACAGGCCCTGGCTGCTGGTCCTGTTCCTGGTGGCGACGGTGTTTTTCAGCTACCAGATCACGCGGCTGCGCCCGGATGCCAGTTTTGAAAAAATGATCCCGATGGAGCATCCCTTCGTTCGCGCGTTCATGCAACACGCCGCCGACCTCGGCGCCGCAGGGACCACCATCCAGGTGGCGGTGGAGAACACATCGGGAGATATTTTCAACCGCGACTACCTCGACCTGCTGCAAAAAATCAATGACGAGGTGTTCTACCTGCCCGGTGTGGACCGCAATCGAATGCGCTCCCTGTGGACACCCAACGTGCGCTGGATAGAGGTGACGGAACAGGGCTTTGAGGGGGACAAGGTCATCGACGCCCGGTACGACGGTTCCGACCGGGCGATGGAGCAATTGCGCGAGAATATCCTGCGCTCCGGCGAGGTCGGCAGGCTGGTGGCGGACGACTACCGCTCCAGTATCATCCAGGCGCCGCTCATAGACCGGGATCCCACCACCGGCGAACCGCTCGATTACTGGGAGTTGTCACAGCAGCTGGAAGAAAGCGTCAGGGCGAAATACGAGCGGATGTCCGAGGGCGAGGACGGCAAGCCACGGGTGAAAATCCACATCATCGGCTTCGCCAAGATCGTCGGCGACCTGCTCGATGGCATTACCTCGATATTCCTGTTCGCGCTGATCACCCTGGGCATCACCTCGGTGCTCCTGTTCCTGTACTCCGGCAGCGTCGGCGGCGCCCTCATCCCCCTGCTGTGCTCGGTGATCGCGGTTATCTGGCAACTCGGCCTCCTGACCACGCTGGGCTACGGCCTGAACGCCTATTCGATTCTGATTCCATTCCTGGTTTTTGCCATCGGCGTGAGTCACGGGGTGCAGGTGATCAATGCGATCAGCCTGGAAAGCCTGGCGGGGCAGGACAATCTCAACAGCGCACGCGGCGCTTTCCGAAGCCTGTATGTACCGGGCATGACAGCGCTGGTCTCGGATGCCATCGGCTTTATCACGATGGTGCTGATCCCGATCCAGGTCATCAAGGACCTTGGAGTGGCCGCCAGCGTCGGGGTCGCGGTGATCATCCTGACCAACCTGGTATTGCTGCCGGTACTGATGTCGTACATCGGTATCGGTGAGCGGGCTATCGGGCGCCTGCGGGAAAAACGCGCCCGCCCCGCCAGCGGCAGGAACTGGTGGCAGCTGCTGTCCTGGTGCGCCGATGGGCGGGTGGCTACCCTGTCGATCGTGATCGCCACGGTGTTGTTCGTTCTCGGGTATCTCGGCAGCGCCCGCCTGGAGATCGGTGACCTCGACCCCGGAGCGCCTGAACTGCACCCGGACTCGCGCTATAACCTGGACAACAGGTTCGTGACCGACAACTACGGCACCAGTTCGGATGTGCTCGTGGTCATGGTGGAAACCAGGCCCCAGGAATGCACCGCTTACGATAACCTCGACCTCGTCGACCGGTTCAGCTGGCATATGGTCAATGTGCCTGGCGTCAACTCGGTCGTATCCGCAGCCGATGTCTCCAAGCTGGTGGCAGCGGGCTACAACGAGGGCAACCTGAAGTGGGCCACTATCAGCCGCAACCAGCGACTGCTCGGCACCACTTTCAACCAGATGCCCGAATCCCTGATGAACACCGATTGCAGCCTGCTGCCGGTCGCGCTGTTCCTGCGCGACCACAAGGCCCAGACCCTGCAGCGCGTGGTAGATGCCGCCCAGGCGTTCTCCCGGGACAACCCGAGGGAGGGCATCCACTTCGCCCTGGCGGCCGGCAATGCCGGCATCGAAGCCGCCACCAACCAGGAAATCGCGACCGCCCAGACCCGCATGCTGGTTTTGGTCTATTCGGTGGTATGCCTGCTGGTGTTTATCAGCTTTGCATCCTGGCGCGCGGTGATCTGCATCGTGCTGCCCCTGATGCTGACATCGGTGCTGTGCCAGGCGCTGATGGCACAGCTCGGCATCGGCATCAAGGTGGCCACGCTGCCGGTGATCGCACTCGGCGTCGGGGTCGGGGTCGATTACGGTATCTACATCTACAGTCGCATGGCCTATTTCCTGCGCCGGGGCCAGGACATCCGCGAGGCGTATTTCAACACCCTGACATCGACCGGCAAGGCGGTTTATTTCACCGGTATTACCCTGGCCATCGGCGTTGCGACCTGGATGTGGTCACCGATCAAGTTCCAGGCGGATATGGGCAAGCTGCTGACATTCATGTTCCTGTGGAACATGGTCGGCGCGCTGTGGCTGCTGCCGGCGCTGGCGCACTTCCTGATCAGGCCGGAGAAACTCGTGGCGAGGGAACGGCGGCGCCTGGCAAAGCAAACAGCCGGAAAGCCAGGGCGCGGGGCATGATAACAAGGGAGCAAGCGATGAACAGACCATTAAAATGGCGCAACGCAGCGCTGACCGCCGCCGTGGCGGGCCTGCTGGCAGTCGCCCCGGGGGCCTCGGGACTGTCCTTCGAGTTCGATGACAGCGAGTGGCGCGTTGACCTTGATACCACCCTCGCCTATGCCTCGATGTGGCGGGTGGCAAAACGGGATCACCGTAAATTCGGCTACAGGGACACGGGTGACCTCGTCGCCGACAGCACCCGTTACACGCTGCTGCTAAACGCCGACGATGGCGACTACAACTTCAGTCGCGGCATGGTGCAGAACAAGGTCTCGATGGTATCGGAGATGAACCTCACCCAGGGTGATTACGGGTTTTTCGCCCGGGCCCGCGCCAACTACGACGATGTCTACGCTTCCAAAACAGACCAGAGCCAGGCCGACTACCTCACCTACAACTCGGGCCAGCTCTATGGCGGCGACGCCGCATTCCAGGAATTTCCCAAGGGCACCCGCGACGAGCACCGCTCCCGGCTGGAGATGCTCGATTATTTCCTGTTCAACCACGGCGAGATCGCCGGCGACCACCTGTACGAAGTCAGGCTGGGCAGCCAGGTTATCAACTGGGGCGAATCAACCTTTTACCAGGGCATAAACGGCCTGCAGAACCGCGCCGACGCCATCGCTGCGAACACCCCGGGAGTGGAGGTGAAGGAGATCCTGCTGCCCACAGGCGCCATCTACGGGCAGGTGGACCTGGTGGAGGGGCTGACCTTCGAGGCCTACTACCAGTACGAATGGCGCAAAACCGAACTCAACGGCGTTGGCAGCTTTTTCAGCGATCGGGATTTCCTCGGGCCGGGCGCACAGAATTTCCTGGTGGCCGTGGGTGATAAGGTCACTTTTGTCGCCCCCAGGACCCCCGACGACGAAGCCTCCGATTCCGGCCAGTGGGGCAGCGCCCTGCACTGGGTCACCGAGCAGGGTACGGACTTCGGCCTTTACTTCGTCAATGCCCACAACAAGGCTCCGGCCTACCAGCTCTATTACGACGGCGCGATACCCGCCAGCTACAACATTCAGTATTTCGAGGACATCCACGGCTACGCGGCGAGCTTTACCACGGTACTGGGCCTGGCAAACGTCCAGGGAGAGATCTCCTGGAAAAGCAACACGCCGGTGGTGCTGGCAAACGGCGATCCGGAGAACGGCGACGTGCTGTCCGCACAGCTCGGTGGCTCCTACGTGCTCGAGCCGACAAAATTCTGGGACGATGCCAGCGTGGTATTCGAGTTCGCCGGCAGCGAAATAACCTCACACAAGAATGAGGAACTGCGCTATGACGACCGGGCAACCGCCATGGCCCTGCGAGCGGAATTCGCCTATATCAACGTGGCCCAGGGAGTCGACCTGAAAGTGCCCGTATTCTTCCAGTACACCTTCGATGGCACGATCCTGGAGAGCCGCATGGCCGAGGATGCCACCACCTTCAACCTGACGCTGAAGGCGGTCTACCTGAACAACTTCACTGCGGCGCTGGGCTACACCAATTATTTCGACGGCGGCGACAACAACCTGCTCACGGACCGCGACAACGTGACCTTCGACCTGTCATACAGTTTCTGACCCAACCCGAGGTATAACGCTCATGCACATCGCATACCGCACCGCACTGGCATTTGCCCTCACCCTATTGTCCGGCGCCGCCCTGGCGAAAATGCCTCCCGAGCAGCTGGCCCGGCTGGGCAAGGACCTCACTCCACTGGGATCGATCCGGGCGGGCAGTGCCGACGGCCTGGTTCCCGAGTGGACCGGCACTGTGCTGGGGCTGCCCGCGGGCCTGAAGTGGGATGGCCCGGGGACGCCCTATCCCGACCCCTACGCCGCCGAGAAACCCCTGTTTGTCATTACCAAAGACAACCTCGAGCAATACCGGGACCGGCTCAGTCCGGGCCAGACAGCCATGTTCGAGACCTACCCCGAGACATTCCGGATGCCGGTTTATCCCAGCCACCGGGAGTTCGGAAACCCCGAATCCATCTACGCCCACGTGCGTTACAACGCCGAACACGCCGAGTTGGTCAACGGCGACGAGGGTATCAGGGGCTTTATCGGGCAGCAGGCATTCCCGGTGCCCACCACCGGCGCCGAAATCGTATGGCTGACCCGCACCACCGGCTCATTCGTTACCCGCGAGGGAGAGTACAGCGATATCGCGGTATTCCCCAACGGCACCATGTCGGTGCGCCGCTCGAAGTTCCTGCAGGAGTCCCCGTATGCGGAGCGGGACAATCCCCTGACCCCGGAATACGAATACCCGAACCTGGGCAAATACGCCGGCTACATCATGACCTACGTGACCGAGCCGGCCCGGGACAAGGGCCTGATCACCTCGATCTCGGAGCCCTACGATTACAGCGAGAACGCGCGGGAGGTGTGGCGCTACCTGCCTGGATCACGCCGGGTGCGCCGCGCTCCCACGGTGGGCTTCGATACACCCGACGGCCCCGGGGGACTCAAGACAGTGGATGAAGTACAGGGCTTCAACGGCTCGATGGAGCGCTTCGACTGGGCGATAATCGGCCTGCAGGAAATCTTCATCCCGTATCACAACTACCGCTTCGACGATCCGTCGGTCAGCTATGCAACACTGCTGACCAAATTCCACGCCAACCCCGACTATATGCGCTACGAGGCGCACCGGGTATGGGTAGCCGAGGCCACCCTGAAGCCGGGCCAGCGCCACCTGTATAACAAGCGGCGCATCTATGTCGACGAGGATACCGGCCTGACCGCGATCACCGAGAACTATGATGGGCGCGGCGAACTGTGGAAGGTGGTGCTGTTCAACAACTTCTACGAATACGGCGGCCAGGCCTACGACCGCAGGGTGCAGATGTACCA
>JAOUDU010000181.1 GCA_029859085.1 Gammaproteobacteria bacterium
GGATGCGCGATACGAGCCCCCATGGATGGGTTCACGGCGAGTCCCGGGTGGGTAGTCGGCACGCTCGAGGCGGCACGCCACAGACCAAACTAAAAAAACTACAACCGCTCGATAATCGTGACGTTCGCCTGGCCGCCGCCCTCGCACATGGTCTGCAAGCCGTAGCGGCCACCGGTGCGCTCCAGCTCGTGCAACAGCGTCGTCATCAGCTTGGTGCCGGTGGCGCCCAGCGGATGGCCCAGCGCGATCGCGCCGCCGTTCACATTGATTTTCTCGTGCGGGAAACCCGTCTCGTGCAGCCACGCCATCGGCACCGGGGCGAAGGCCTCATTGATTTCCACCAGGTCCATGTCCTCCAGTTTCATGCCCGCGCGCTTCATCGCGTAGGCGGTGGCGGGGATGGGCGCTGTGAGCATCCAGATCGGGTCTTCGGCGCGCACGCTCATGTGGGCGATGCGGGCCCGGGGAGTCAGGTTGTAGCGCTTCAGTGCCGCCTCGGACACGATCAGCATCGCCGATGAGCCGTCACAGGTCTGGCTGGAAACGCCGGCGGTGATGGTGCCGCCCTCCGCCAGGGGCTGCAGCTCGGCCATTTGCGCCAGCGAGGTGCGACGCGGGGTCTCGTCCATGGTGATGCCGTTGAGGGGGATGATCTCGCGATCGAAGCGGCCCTCCTCGATCGCGCGCAGGGCCCGGGTGTGGGATTCCAGCGCGAAAACCTCCATCTGCTCGCGGGAGAGCTTCCACTTGTCCGCGATCATCTGGGCGGAGTTGAACTGGGATACGGGCGCGTCGCCGTAGCGGGCGCGCCAGCCCTGGCTGCCGGAGAAGGGATCGCTGAAGCCCAGGGGCTGGGCGGCGATCATCGCCGCGGAGATCGGTATTTTCGACATCGTCTGCACACCGCCGGCGATCACCACGTCATTGACCCCGGCCATGATGGACTGGGCGGCGAATGACACGGCCTGCTGGGACGAGCCGCACTGGCGGTCGATGGTGGTGCCGGGCACCTCGTCGGACAGGCCTGCGGCCAGCCAGCAGGTGCGGGCGATATCACCCGCCAGCGGGCCGATCGCGTCGAGGCAACCGAACATCACGTCGTCGTAATCCACGTCGGGTATCCCGTTGCGCTCGACGATGGCCCGCAACACGTGGGCACCGAGGTCGGCGCCGTGCACTTCCGCCAGACCGCCCCTGCGCTTGCCGGTCGGGCTGCGTACTGCGTCTACGATATAGGCTTCTGCCATGATTCAAGTCCTCTGTTGTGGTTAAAATTCAGCGAAAGTTGCGCCGGCGCCGAGCTCGGCGCCGTCCGCGAAAATAGCGTCGGCGATACGCGCCTTGTGAAAGGATGCGTCGCCCCAGGTGTTGGCCAGGGCCCAGGCTTTCTTCATATAGATGTGCAGGTCCACCTCCCAGGTGTAGCCCATGGCGCCGTGCACCTGGATGCTGTTTTTCGCGGCGAGGTTGGCCGCCTCGCACGCCGCCAGCTTGGCATGGGACACGGCGCGCGCTGCACCCGGATCGTTATTGGCGAGGCTGTACGCCGCCCGGTGCACCGGCGCCCGGGCGTATTCCAGCCGCACCGCCACGTTGGCCATCAGGTGTTTCACCGCCTGGAAAGAGCCGATGGGTTTGCCGAACTGCTGGCGGTCGCAGCTGTAGGCCACCGCCAGGTCTACCATGCGCTGGGCCAGCCCCAGGGCCTGGGCGGCGCAACCGAGGGCGCCGCGATCGAGGGTCGCGGCAGTGAGTGCCGTTGCCGCATCGCCGCTGGAAATGGGGTCTGTCCCCGATTTAATGTCCACCGCGTAAAGGCGGCGGGAGGGGTCGACGGATTCGTTGTGGCGCAGCTCCACCTGTCCCTGGCTGAGCGCGTACCAGGCATCGCCCCGCTGCAGCAGCAGCAGGTCGGCTATATGGGCGTCCTCCACCAGCAGGTTCTGTTCCAGGCCTGCCACCACTTTCGCCTCTCCGGCCGCGATCCGGGGCAGCCAGGTCGCCGCCAGGTCGCCGCCGACCTGGCGCAGCAGGGGCACAGCCACCATGGCCATATGCACCAGCGGTTCCGGCAGGGCCACGTAACCGCACTCCTGGGCCAGCAGTACGAAGTCCAGTTCGCTCATGCCGAGGCCGCCGAATTCTTCCGGCACGGTCAGGCCGGCCAGGCCCATGTCCGCCAGCTGCCGCCACAGGGCGGGGTCGCGGCCGCCAGCTGTTTCCCAGCTGGCGCGAATCCGCGCGGGGGTCACTTCCGCGGTTAAAAACTCGCGCACCGAGGACTGGAACAGCAACTGGTCTTCTGTAAACGTAAAATCCATGTTTTACCTCGGCATCCCCAGCATTCGCTCGGCAATGATATTGCGCTGTATTTCATTGGTGCCCGCATAGATCGGGCCGGACTGGGAGAACAGCCAGCCGTCCAGCCAGGTGCCCACTCCCGCCGCGTCCGGGGCGTGGGGCAGCAGTTCCGCCCGGGCGCCGAGTATGCTCATGGCGGTGGCGTGCATGTTCTGGTCCAGTTCCGACCAGAAAATCTTGTTGGTGGAGGACTCGGCGCCGATTTTGCCGCCCTGGCCCAGCCGGCAGGCGGTCTGGTAAGTGGCGAGGCAGTAGCTCTCGGCATCGAGCCAGGCCCGGATCACCGCGTCCCTGACCCCGGGGTCGCCCTCGGCGGACGCGCGGTTGGCCCTGTAAAGCTCCACCAGGCGCCGCGCCGTCTCCTGGAACCGCGCCGGCGAGCGCAGCATCAGCCCGCGCTCGAAACCGGCGGTGGCCATGGCCACCTGCCAGCCGGCGCCCTCGTCACCGAGGCGGTTCTCCACCGCGACCTCGACGTCGTCGAAAAACACCTCCGCGAAACCGGGCAGGCCATCCAGCTGCGGAATGGGCCGCACGGTGATACCCGGCGTATCCAGCGGGACCAGGATAAAGGTCAGGCCGCGGTGCCGCTCCGAGGCGGGGTCCGTGCGGAACATGCCGAACAGCCAGTCCGCCCAGACCGCCCGGGTAGACCAGATTTTCTGCCCGTTGATCACGTACCTGTCGCCGCGCAGGTCGGCCCGGGCGCGGATGGCGGCCATGTCGGAGCCGGCATTGGGCTCGGACCAGCCCTGGGCCCAGACTTCCTCGCCGCAGGCCATTTTCGGCAGGATGCGCGCCTTCTGCTCGGCCGTGCCGTATTCCATCAGGGTCGGCCCCAGCAGGAAGATACCGTTCTGGTTGACACGCAGGGGCGCGCGCGCACGGTAGTACTCCTCCTCGAAGACCAGCCAGTCGATCAGGTCGCAGCCGCGGCCGCCAAACTCCACCGGCCAGGTAACCATGCCCCAGCGGCCCTCGTTGAGTTTCGCCTCCCACTGGCGGTGCCGGGCGAAACCCTCGGCGGTATCGAAACTCTGCAGAGGTTCAGCCGGGACATTCGCCGCCAGCCAGGCCCTTATCTCCGCGCGAAACGCCTGCTGTTTTTTCGTGTATGCCAGATCCATAGCGAACTCAGTCCCCGAATTTCGCGTCGCGCTTGGCGACGAAGGCGTCACGTGTTTCCTGGGAGTCGCCCAGGGTATAGGCCTCGAGGGTAAAGCCCTGCTCCCAGCGGTACTTGTCCTCCAGGTTGCCGTCCTCGATCCCGGTGAGGGCCTCCTTCGCCAGCTTCACCATGGCCGGGGATTTCGCCGCGATCTTCGCCGCGATCTCCCGGGCGGCGGGCATCAGCTGCGCCAGCGGCACCACCCGCTCCACCGCGCCCAGGCGGTAGGCTTCCTGCGCATCGATAAACTCGCCGGTAAAATACATGTAGCGCACCTTCTGTACCGGGAACATGCGCTGCAGGTGGGCGCCGCCCCCCATCGCGCCGCGATCGATCTCCGGCACGCCAAAACGCGCGCAATCGGAGCACAGGATGATGTCCGCCGCCCCGGCCATGCCGATGCCGCCCCCCAGCACGAAGCTGTGCAGCGCGACGATCACCGGTTTCGGGTTGCGGTGAATCGCCCGGAAGGTCTCGTAGTTGCCCTTGTTGACCGCGACGATCTTTTGCGGGTCCGCCGCCAGCTCCTTGATATCGACACCCGCGCAAAAACCCTTGCCGGAAGCGCCGATAATAATCACCCGCACTTTGTCGTTGGCTCCGAGCTCGTCGATCTCCCGCGCAATCGCGAACCAGCCCGCGCTGTCAAAGGCGTTTACCGGCGGGTGGTCGAGGATCATCTCGGCGATGCCGTCGGCGATGGTGGTTTTGAAAGGCTGTGACATGGATTGGCTCCTGCGGATCAGTGGGTGTCGGCGCGCTGCGCCAGCGCGGTGAGGCGCTGCTCGGCCTCCGCCACAATTTTGTTGATCAATTCGGCGCAGCTGGGCAGGTCGTCAATCACCCCCGCCACCTGGCCGCTGGGCAGCACGCCCCGGGCGGGCTCACCCTCCACCATCGCCTTCTGGATAATCATCGGCGCGTTGGCAGACATGATCGCCTGGCTGGCGGTCATCTCGTCGTCACGACCCATCGCGATCGCGGTGCGCAGCAGGCCCACCAGCGAGGCCCCGGTGTGCTTGCGAAAGGCCAGGCCATTGCGCAGGGCAATCCACAATTTGCGCAGGGTGCCGGCCCGCTCCAGCTCACCCAGCAGCTCGTTCATGATCATGCGCTGGGGCAGGCCGTCCATGGCCCGGGACACGATGATATCGGCGGGGTTGGCGCAGTCGATATAGCGCTGCAGGGTCGCCCGGGGCACCGGGCTCTCGGCGGTCATCAGGAAGCGGGTGCCCATCGCGATGCCGTCGGCGCCCCAGGCCAGGGCGGCCACCAGGCCGCGGCCGTCCTTGAAGCCACCCGCGGCCACCACCGGGACTTTCGCGCCCACGGCATCCACCACCTGCGGAATCAGCAGGGTGGTGGGTACCGCGCCGGTATGGCCGCCCCCCTCCCCGCCCTGCACGGTCACCACATCGGCGCCCAGCTCCACCGCCTTGATGGCGTGCTTGGGCAGGCCCACGGTGGGCATGCAGATGACCCCGGCGTCCTTCAGCTTGCGGATCATCTCGGGGCCCGGGGAGCGGGAGTAGCTCACCGCCCGCACCCCGTGGCGGATCACCATATCGACAATGGCGGCGGCATTGGGCTGGTACATGTGGAAGTTCACGCCAAAGGGCGCGGACGTGAGCTCCTTCACCCGCAGGATATCCCGCTCCATCTCCGCCGGCGGGATGGTGGCGCCGGCGAGGAAACCGAAGCCCCCGGCGTTGCAACTGCCCGCCACCAGGTTCGGGTCCGCCACCCAGCCCATCGCGGTCTGCACGATCGGGTATTTGCAACCGAGCTTGTCGGTCAGGCGGGTCTGCAGCATCTCAGCCACCGGCGCGGACCCCGGGCGGATTGTCCTTGATCTGGTGGGCCCGCTGGTTGTGCGGATCCAGCGCGGCGATAATAGCCAGCTGCCCGGCCGTGGGCGCGGTGGTTACCGGCACATCCGCCGCGATCTCCAGCTCGAAGCCGGTGTTGGCGCACACCTCGTCCACGGTCACCCCCGGGTGCAGCGACACCAGGCGCGGCCGGTGTCCGGCGCCGCCAAAATCCATCACGCACAGGTTGGTCACCACCAGCCGGATATCCACGTCATCCAGGGAATGGCCTCTGGGCAGGCGCGCCGGGTTGTAGCCGATGGAGGAGACGAAATCGCACTCGCCGTCGATGAAAACCCGGGTATTGTGACCGGGCACGAAGAAACTGTTGGGGTGGGAGATCGAGTTGCCGGGAAAGCCCCGCGCGCCCAGCATCATCACTTTGGGCTGCCGGTAAGTGCCGCCCAGGGCCGAGGTATTGGACTGGCCGAAGCGGTCGACCTGGGTCGGGCCCAGCATCGCGTGGCGGCGGCCGCTCCAGACATTGTCGAAGATCCGGGAGAAACCCATCCAGGTCTCGTTGGCCTGCACGAAATCGGCGCCGCGCGCGCCCAGCGGGTTGGGTTCGCTCAACAGGAAGGCCTCCGAATCCGTCATCATCAGGTCGGGGTTGAAAGTCTTCATGGCCAGGCTGGCCGCCAGCCGCGGGACCACGCCGATGCCGGTGGCCAGCACCTCGCCGTCGTCGCGGAAAGCCTCGGCGGCGGCGACAATGCACAATTCCGCCAGGGTGTATTCGATT
>JAOUDU010000182.1 GCA_029859085.1 Gammaproteobacteria bacterium
CCGCGGCTGACGTGGTCAGGCTGTGCGCCTGGCTGATGTGCTCATGGCTGTGTCCCTCGCCCGCACCCAGAAGATACACCGGGGGTTTATCGAGATCGCGCGCGCGCTCCGCCGAGGTCAGCACAATGGCAGAGCCGCCATCAGACACCAGCGAACAGTCCAGCAGGTGCAATGGATCGGCTATCATCCGCGAGGCGATCACATCCTCCACGCTGATGGGCTCGCGCATCTGCGCCGCCGGATTGCGCGCCGCGTGGGCCCTGCCGGACACGGCGATACGGGCGAATTGCTCGGCGGTGGTGCCGTATTGCGCCATGTGCGCCTGCGCTATCAGGGCGTAATAGGCCGGCACCGTGGGGCCATAGGGTTGTTCGAACTCGGGGTGCCCGGTGGATGACTGCATCAGCAGGGCCTGCTCCCGTGTCAGGCCACTGCGCAGGCTGTCGGCCATGACTACCAGGACCACATCGGCCATCCCTGTCGCGATCGCCGATGCTGCGTGATGCAGAACGGAAAACGTCGTGCCGCCGCCGGCGCCCACCGCCATGCAGTAACGCGGAAACACCTGCAGGTACTCCGCCAGGGCTTCCGCATGGTAGAGCAGGGGCTGGGCCATGGAGTTACAGGTAACCAGGCCATCGGCCTGCGCCCGGTCGAGCCCCGCGTCCGCCAACGCCCCGAGGGCCGCCTCTACGCACAGCTCCATCGGCGTCCTGTTGGCCACCACGCCGACGGCGGTGTCATAGGCACCTACGATGGCGACCTTGCCACTGAGTTCCCGCGGCGACACCATCTAGCACGCTCCCCCGCACGGGCGCACAGGGTCAGCTCCGGTGGAAGCGGGCCACTGCCCGCCCCGGCGCGACCACTTCTCCCGCCTCGTTCCTGATAACAACGTCCAGTTCAACCTCGGCTGTCTCCGCCCGGCAAGCGGTGACCACGCCCGCGGAGTACAGGGTTTCGCCGATGTAGGTGGCAATCCGGTTCGAATATTCTATGCTTGCGAGCCGTCCATCTTCGCCCAGCCACTCCTCGACACACTGGTTCAGCCAGTCGCCCAGCAGCGGTCCCGCTATGACCAGACCCGGGTAGCCTTCCACCTCTTTGGCATAAGGTTCGTCGAAATGGATGCGATGACCGTTCCAGAGCACCGCGTTGTAGAGCATGGACTGCACATTGTCCGGCTTGAAGCGCCTTTCGGGCAGTGCATCCCCGACCCGGATCGTGTCGAATCGCCCCTGCTTCGCCGCATCGCTCAACGCAGTATCCTCGTGGTTTTTTCCCTGATTACCAGGTCCCCGTCGTCGTTGACCACATCCATCACTACCTCGTAGAAGATAAGCGGGCCGGAACGGCCATTTTTCTGGTAAATATCAGTCAGCGTACGATTGGCGGTCAGCCAGTCCCCGGGGAATATATCCCGGTGATACTCGATCAACAGCCCGCCGGCCATGGCTTTCTCAAGCGGGAACTTCGGCAGCAGGCGATCGATGGATACGCCATCCGGCGAGAGCTGGTCCAGTTCCACCACATCCCAGAACAATGCCACGTGGAACATCGGCGGTGCCTGGTCGCCATCGAGGTATTTGCGCTGCCGGTTACCTGTGGCGATGGCATACTTGCGAATATCGCGCCGCGTCACCAATTCCCTGCAGGGTGGCGCAGTCCGACCGATGGCCGAGAGCAATTCCTCGCTCAACAATTCATTCATACCTGCGCCTGCTTCGATTCCCAGTAGGGCGCACGCAGGGAGCGCTTGAGAATCTTGCCCGTGGGCGCCTTGGGCAAGCTGTCGACAAAATCCACGGAGCGGGGTTTCTGGTAGGACGCCAGGTGCCTGGCCGCGGTCTCGATGATCTCTGCCTCGGTGGCGGTGGCTCCCGGCTTGAGCACGACGACTGCCTTGACAGCCTCACCCCACTGCTCATCAGGTATGCCGAAAACGGCAGACTCCAGAACCGCAGGATGCTGGTGTATCGCGGCTTCCACCTGGGTGCTGTAGATGTTCTCTCCGCCGGAGATGATCATATCCTTCGCCCGGTCGACGATGAACACGTAACCTTCTTCATCCCATACGGCGACATCGCCCGTCCACATCCAGCCATCCCTGATGGTCTGCGCGGTAAGGTCGGGGCGGCGCCAGTAGCCGACCATATTGGCATCGGACTGCACCAGTATTTCACCGGGAGTTTTGCCGTCCCGGGGCACGGTATTACCATCGCGGTCAACCAGCTTGACCGAGGTGGTAAACCCCTCCCGTCCGCAGGAAGCCAGGCGTTCGGGGTGTTCGCCCCGCAGGGCATTGATATGGTCTTCCTGCGACAGGAAAGTCATCGTCATCCCCTCGGTCTGCCCGTAGCCCTGGATCAGGGTGCACGGAAAAGCCTCGAGGGCGGCGGCGACTACCTTATGCGGCATGGGACCGCCGCCGTACTGGATATTGCGCAAGCTGCTGAGATCAAAACTCTCGAAGCCCTCCACCGCCATCATCCAGTTGAGCATTGTGGTGATGCCCAGGAACGCCGAAACCCGTTCCCGCTGGATCACCTCAAGTGCAAGCCGGGCCTCGAAATTGATCAACACCAGCGGACAGCCATGTGCCTGGTAGTTCATCGCCAGCGCGACCGGTATATGGAACATCTGCCCGGTAAGCATGTAGACATCGGTTGGGACTATCCGTTCGGCCACCGTCTGGTTGAGCATACCGGTGTAAAGAGAGCGATGGGTATGCAGCGCACCTTTGGACTCGCCGGTGGTGCCCCCGGTGTACAGAATCAGCACAGGATCATCGTTGCCAACATGCTGCGATACTGCGGGCTCGTCGGCACTGCCTGACCCCAGGGCAATCTCGTAACGTCCGTTGCTGCCGTCGCCGAATCCCAGCCAGTGGGGAATATCCAGATCCGGTGCCAGCGCCGCCTCCAGCTCGCTGTATTCGTGAGAAAGGATGACCACCCTTGGCTCGCCGTCTCGCAATATGGTGGTCATCTCCTGCTGCCCGAGCCGCCAGTTAATGGGTTGTACAATCAACCCGCAGCGCGCACAGGCATAGTAAACCTCCATATACTCTATGCAGTTCCTGGCTATCACAGCTACGCGGTCACCCTTGACCAGGCCGAATTCAGTCAGCAGCGCGTTGCCAAGCTGGCGGACCCGTTGATCGAGCTGGGAAAAAGTGATTCGCCTTTCATTTGGAATATCAATCAATGCAACCCGATCAGGGGTAAGTCGCGCATATTTTGCCGGGATATTGCCGATATTCACATTGATCTCCCGTCAATACGAAGAATCGAGTTCAAGGTGGCGTTTGAGGATTCGCCAGGCCCCACCCTGCTCGATAAGCTCATCGCGGTAAACACCCGTCGCCAGCATTTCAGCTTTGCCATCGAGGGTCGAAACCAGCGTGAGATTTGAAATCGCTACCGGGTTTTCACCGTTCTCCTCAAAGAAAATATTCGAAACCACATGGCGCCGGACATCCGCTTGTTGTGCCATCGAGCTGCGCATCAATTCCATGATCGCGTCCCGTCCATTGAACGGACCGATAATCTCACCGCCGGCGATTCGCATACTCATCCCGGCGTTGTCTGCAAAGCCATTTTCGAGCATCTGCATGTCACGCTCATCGTACGCATAGGCGGCGCGACCAAGTAGCTCGTGTATTGCGAGTTTCTGCTCTGTTGATAGTTTCACGCATTGACCTCCATACCCAATACATCGAGAGTGCCCCGCCAGGCCAGAGAACCCCCGTCGATGATCCATACGGCCCCGTTTACAAACTGCGACTCAGGGCTGGCAAGAAAACACACCAGTTCTGCGACATCTACAGGCTGCCCCATGCGCGGTATCAGGTGGGTCATCGTCATGGTGTTCAGCATCGCCTGGGGGTTGGGGGCCGCTGCCAGGAACTTGTCCACAATCTGGGTGTGAATTGAGCCCGGGCAGTAGCAATTGACCCGGATACCGTCAGCGGCAAGATCTACCGCCAGCATTTTTGTCAGCTGCATCACCGCTCCCTTGCTGGCACCATAGGCCTGGCATTGGGGATAACCTGACAGGGAGCTCGTCGACCCGGCATTGATGATCGAAGCCTGGGCGCTCTTGCGCAGATAAGGCAGGGCATACTTTGAGCAAAGCCACACCCCGGTGACATTGACCCCCATCACCTTCTCGAAGGTTTGCCTGCTCATCGATTCCAGGGAGAGCCCGGAACTGATCATGCTTTCGTGGATGCCGGCATTATTGTGGAGGACGTCGATGCCGCCGAATTCCCTGGCGGCGGATTCCATCAGCGCAGCTACCTGCGTCTCATCCGTGACATCGCAATGGCAGTAGATTGCTTTCCCACCGGCGGCGCGGATCTCTTCCACCACAAGTTCGCCGTGCTCGTCATTGACATCCGACACCACCACGCTGGCCCCGCGGCTGGCCGCAAGCCGGGCCGTGCCGGCCCCGATACCATCGGCGGAACCGGTGATAACAAACCTCAGGCCGCTGATACCCAATGGCACTCTCCTTTTATCGTCTTATCGCTTGATAGTAGGTATGTTTTGAATAAAATTCAATAAATTCCTGAGGCGCCCAGGTCTTTTTATGGCATAGTCTGCGCATATACCGGGAGACGGCGCTGGGTGGCCCCTATGAACAAGCAACGGGAGAGGAGTGCCGTGGCTGCTGCCCCGAAAAAGCCCGATTCTCGGGGCGATAAACGCCGCAAAATGATCTTCCGGTCGTTACACGACTGCATACTCGACAAAGGTTACGTGAAGACCACCCTGGCGGACATCGCCGCGGGGGCCGGTATGTCTGCCAGTCACCTGCTCTACTACTTCAAGGGCAAGGAGGCGATTCTGGAGCAGTACTTCGAACATGTTTCGGAACGCTTCCTGCGTCGTATCGACGGATTTCGCGATCAGCCCCCCCGTGAGCAGATCCAGTCGCTGGCGGATTTCTGGTTCAAGGGCGAGACCAGCACCCGGCAGGAAATCGGGTTCATGCTGGAGTGTTTCGGGGCGGCCGTGAACGACGATGTTCTGCAGGTGACCAAGGCCGAGTTTGACCACAGGTGCAAGCTCTATCTTGTCGACCTTGTAGGCCAGGGCCCCGCTCTTGCAATGGGCAACCCCAAGGACGCCGCCGAGATTTCCTACGCGGTGATGATCGGCCTGCGTTCTGCGGTCTATTTCGACGACGACGTGGATCTCGGGGACGCCCACAGGCTGTTCATAAGCAGCATATATGCCATCTGTGGCATACAGTAGGCTATCTCAGCCTGGGCAGTACCTTCTCGGCGATATAGCGCAACCGTCGATTACCGGATTCCACGCTTTCCCCGGGGAACTGCGCCCAGAAGTGGATATCCTCGATGGCGGGGTAGTCTTGCAGCAGCTTTTTTAATTCCCGGACCGCAGTATCAGCATCCCATAATTGGTAGAGGCCGTTCTCGATCGCGGACGCGGCATTTTCAAACAACGGGGTCTCGCCGGGCGGGCCAAAGGCCCCCCATTTGATGTACTCATTAGCCTGGTAAAGCACGTGGTCTCCAATGCGGGCGGCCTCGGCTTCCGGGTCTTCGGCAATAATGGCCCAGCAGCCCAGGACGATCCTGCCCTCCGCGGCTGCCTTGCCGGCCTTGACGAGCGACTCGCTATAGATATCGAGCCCGAGCCCGCCCGTGCACAGGAAACCATCTGCCACCCTCGCGGCTCTCTCTATTGCAGGTACGGCCATACCGCCGAGCAGGATTGCCGGCGCGTGTTCAGGCGTGGGTGTGACGCACAGGTCTCCCACCTGGAATCGCTGGCCGGAGAAGTTGACCGGCTTGCCGGACCAGCTGCGGCGCAGAATCTCTATGCCCTCTTCTATAAGACTGGGGCGATGGGACAGCTTTCTGCCAAACTGGTCGAACTCCATCTGCCGGTAACCGATACCGACGCCGAGATCGAAGCGCCCGCCGGTGACCAGCGAGAGGGTCGCAGCGTCCTCGGCCACCCGCACGGGATCGTGCAGTGGCAGCAGCATCAGGTTGGTGCCCAGGCGCATGGCGCAGGTACGAGCCCCGATGGCACTGGCCAGCACCAGCGGCGAGGGTGTGTACCCGTCATCGCAAAAATGATGTTCGGTGAGCCAGCA
>JAOUDU010000183.1 GCA_029859085.1 Gammaproteobacteria bacterium
TACATCAGCGGCCAGAGTATCGCCGTGGACGGCGGCCAGGCTTACATGGGTTGAGTGGGGCAGGCTGTCGCGACGGCAAACCTAGCCGGCTTTTCGCGCCGATTTCAGCCAGTGTTTTTCCTCCACTTCGAAAGCATGGAGAATGGAATCCAGTGTTCGCCCAATTCTCGTGGTGGTCCCAATGGCCGGGATTTTCGGCCAGGTGGCACGTTCGCCTGCCCCGATGAGCTCTGCCATCTCTTCCTCGGACAGCATTTTCAGGATCATGCCCAGCCCGGAAATGCCATAGCCAGGATAAATATTGATATCCCCGGTGAACTGCTGGTCTATCAGGGCGTTGGTAGTATTCAGGGCGATTCCCAGCCTGGGGCCGATTGACGCATAGCGCTGCACAAGATCGAGGCAGCCACGCACAATTTCCTTGGTCGCGGCTATCGATGCGTCCGAGGTGATTTTGCGGATTCCGGGCTTCAAATTCCGCTCGCGCCCCAGGCCCGGCATCACCTGGCTGACAATGAAGTGATTCACACCGTACATACGGGCCAGCCTCTTGGCCGGCAGATCCTGCGAAAACGAGCCGTCGATCCAGCGCCGGGAGGACAGGTACGGCACGATCTTGCCGTGCACGTTGCGGCCCTCCAGCTGGACCGGCGGAAAAACCCCGGGCAGCGCGGAACTGGCCAGCACGGCCGAGCGAATGGTGACATTCGGCGAGGCAATATGGTTGAGCAGGCGCGACGTCTGCCGTGTCTCGGCAGGTGAAATGGTTATGTTGATGCTGCGACCGGTTTTTTCGTAAGCTTCAAGGAAGGTCATGTCGGGGATCATCCGCGCCATTTCCTGCTTGATCACCCGCATATCAACCTTGTTGTTCTTACCGAAACCGATTTTGACATTTTCCCTGTTTGCAGTCAGAGCCCGGGCGAGAAAATTGTTTTTGAAAAGCTCGAGGTATTCGGTATCAGTGCGTGTACCCACTATAGCCGCGACAAAAGCCCCGGCACTGGCGCCCGAGATGACGACCGGACACAACTCCTGCTCTATCAGGGATTTGAGCACACCGAAATGAAAGTAGCCCAGGGTGCCGCCGCCGCTCAGCATCAGTGCCGAGCGACCATAACAATGGCTGGCCCGCTGGAAAAACTCGACCCGCTCGGCCCAGGATACACTCCGCAGTTTCCGGGGCGCCAGGTGTTCCAGTGATTCACTGATTTCACTGATATATTCTTCGATCAGGAGTTTGGTTCCACACTTCGCGCGCTGATACAGTTTCGCCTGTCCGATACCGTCGATATTGCCGTGAATACCCTCGTTCAGAGTGAACAGAAGACCCTGGTCATCCCCCTTCTGGCGCATCCTGCGAAGCTTTTGCACGCGGGTTTTGATTCTGGAGTGGTCATACAGCCGCGAATCATCTGTCTCGCGCCACAGTTGCGCACCGGTTTCCCGGTCATGTTGCCGGGCGAGGTCGAACCAACCCGCATAGCTGTCGGCGTGCAGCAGATCCTTTTCGATCTTCCTGATGGCGCGGGATTTACGGCTGAATTTTGGATTGCTCATAGGACCAGTAATCTCCAGGTTTCCACTACCTTGGTGATAAAAGGCGTGTCCAGCAAAAGTGATCGATCAATCATCGACCGCAAGCAAAGCGGCTTCGGGATGCCCCCAAGCGCTTTCAGCTTAGCGGACGCTTTGCATCGGTGAATATACATAAAAGGTCATTTTAATAACCATATAAGACCAGTGGTTACACTGTTTGGGGCGGGGTGAGGTCAACCCCGGATGCCGGCTTTAACGACGCTGGCGGCAAGCCGCGCAAGGAGTCCGCGGGCCGCGGCAATCAGTACGCGGGCTCCTCCCCGGTCAGGCCCGCACCGGGCCAGGCGCCCTGCACGTAAGTCTGGCAATTACCCCACCCGACAGCGCCGCCGAGCGGGTCTTCCACCCGGATCATGCAATCCCGGAATTGCTTGTAACGCTCGATCACCCCGGGTTTCGAAGCATCCGGCACGTAATCACCATCGATAAAATCCTCGCCCCGCCAACTGCCGTGATAGTGACCATCGCCGCCATGGTAATGCCCCGCGCCGAGGTAAAACCCGGTCTCGGACAGCTTTTTGAAATACAGTGGCCGCTCACTGCCATCTTGCATCTGCAGGCGAAAAGTCCCCTGCTGCAATCGCTTGGTGGCGGGGTCAAATTGCAGCTCGGGCTCCAGCCCCACCACCACCTCAGTCCGGCCCCGCTCATCCTCAAAGGCACCCTGGACCCGTTGTTGCATGAAGCCGGCGCCGGAAAAGTGCAGGAAATAATGGTGGAAGGCATAGTGCGAGCCATCCTCGCGCTGTAGCAGTAGCGGATTCCATATGGCCAGCGCCCGCGGCACCAGATGGTGAAAATCCGGTTCCATATCCGCCAGGGGCAGGCCCACCTGCGGCCGCACCCCCCAGGATTTGTCCCGGGTCGAGACCCAGCTGTGTTCGCTGATATCGGTTCGCTGCCCGCTGATTTCCAGCCAGCCGCAAACCACACCGGTCTGGTGGTAACGGATCTGGTCGGTCGCCTTCCGGTAGCCGCGCATATCGCGCCGGTCCTCCCGCTCTTCCAGCACACATGCTGCAACTGCCTTGAAAATGATATCGAAGGCAATCGGTTGAATATCATTCGCAACCAGCCTCACCCGCACACACTGCAGGGGCTCCAGCACTTCGTAACTGATCGGTCCGGCATTGACTGTCCCTGGGTCGCGACTGAGCGCCCGACTGGCCCTTACCACCCACTGCTCGGTACCTCGGGAAATACCGGCATAGGCATCCACAACATTGCGGTTTGTGTATTTGCCGAAGCCGAAAGCGACCTGCACGGAACCATCCCGGGCCGCCGCCATGCCGCAGACTTTTTCCGCCCAGGCCGGGTCGCTCTGTCCCACAGTGGCAAAGGTTTCTACGATCTGGTGGTTGAACTGCTCGTCCGCCGGGACCAGCGGACCGATGGATCCAGCCATCTTTTTTCTCCTCCTGCGACAGCCTCTAGATCGGGTTCAGGCCAAACCTGGCCATCTGTTGGTCCAGCAACAGGGTGCTGGTGTTCCTGATATCAAACTCCGCTTCCGGGGGGAAGAAACCCTGCGCGGTAAGGCGAGTGCCCACGCGGTGCATGATAATCGCGAACTGGAAAATACTGAGCAATTCATAATAGTCCAGCGCCGCGGCGCTGTACCCGCTCTGCTTTTCCCAGAGCGCTACCAACTCCTCTCGGCCGGGCAGGCCATCGAGCTTTGCGATGCCCAGCCCGGTTGACAGGCAGTCGTCCAGAACCATCCACCAGGCGAGGTCGTGCACGGGATTGCCCAGGTGCACCATCTCCCAGTCGAGCAGGCCAACGATACCGCTACCGCCGCGCTCGATCATCAGGTTGGCCGGCTTGGCGTCACCCCAACACAGGGCCACCGGGTCGTGTGCCGGCTGGTGTTCCTTCAGGTAGCGCAGTACCGGGTGGAGCTTGGCAAAAGGGCGCCCCACCGCTTCCGCCCAACCCAGGAAGTATTCATAGTATTCGAGCAACTGCGCCAGGGGGGTGCCGAATCTGTCCCGGTTCCACAGGTCGGAAAAACCCAGAGCGCTCCAGTCGACGCGATGTACCGCCGCCATCTCCGTGATCGCGTTACGCCAGATATCAGCGCGAACCTGGGGCGACGCCGATGTCAGCCAGCCCTGCGCCTGGTAGGGAGGATTGTCCGCCAGGTAGCGCCCCTCCAGTCGTTCCATGACATAAAAACGCCGGCCGAGCACCGCGGGGTCGGGTTCCAGCCCGAGTGCGACAGGCACCTTGATTCCCGCATGCTGCAACCGGCTCAGGGCGCGGAACTGCGACTCCAGGTCGTACTCGGGGAAAATCCCCTGCCCCTGCTGCTCCAGCCGGATAACCAGGCCCTGGTGGCACCTGCCGCCGTGCTGCTCCCAGCCGATATCAAACAGCAGGGTTTCGTTTGATGCACCCGCATCGGGCGCAGTAAACGCGGAAACCACCAGCGATTTCCGCTGCGGGAACTGCGCGGCCAGCCACGCCTCCAGCCGCCGCGGCATATCACTGTCCCCAGCCGCCGCTACCACCGGCCCGCAGCCTGTCGCCAAATTGGACGATCCAATACGCGAAGTCGTTTTCCGGGAATGCTCACAAGCCATGCCACCTCATTGCTGCCCCTGCAGCTACCCTGCAAATTTCGGACCCCGAAATTTGCCATTTCCCGCTCTCGTCCAGCAGGCCGCCTGTGCATACCCTAACAAGGACAGCTGATCCGTCGCCATTGAACGACAACATACAGCGCCGTTGCCGCACGCCCTGGCATGACCATACATACCGCAAAGGAGAATATTCTCATGACCACCCAAGACCATGCAAAAAAGCCTCACGAGGTAACCTTTACTGACGAGGAAATAGCGGATCTTGTGGAAAAATTCCTCGCTATCGAGGCCCCCAACGAAAAGACATTTGACCGCCTCTACGCATTTATCAGGCGCTACTTCGCCCCCACGATCGTCGGTCTCGAAAACATCCCCGATGAACCCACCCTGTTCATCGGCAACCACGCGATGTTTGGCCTGGACGGCATGATACTGATGCCTACCGTCTACAAGGAAACCGGGCGATTCCTGCGCGCCATGGGTGACAAGGCCTGGTTCCAGACCGGGACAGGTATGAAGATGGCTGCCAGTGGCATGGTCCTGGGCCACCCGGAGGTCTGCAGTGCGCTGATGGAAGCAGGCCATGACCTGCTGGTCTTTCCCGGGGGCGCGGCAGAGGCAAACAAGACGGCCCAGGAAAAGTATTCGCTGGTGTGGCGGGAGCGGTACGGCTTCGTACGCATGGCCGCGCGGCACGGGTACAATATAACGCCGTTCGGGATGGTCGGACCGGACGACTGGTGGGACCATGCCATCGAGGGCCGCGACCTGCTGCAGAGCCGGCTGGTGAAACTGCTGCAAAAGATGGGAGTGATAGGGGATATCCGGGAGGACATCGTGCCGCCGATACCCCGAGGCCTGTTCAACACCCTGCTGCCCAAGCCGGAGCGCTGCTTCCTCGCGTTTGGCGAGCCCGTCGAGGTACCAGACTGTAGAGGCAGGGAAGTCTCCATGGCCGTCCAGAAATCCGTTCGCACCCGGACAGCCGAAGCCGTGGAGTCGCTGGTAGGTGACATGCTCCTGATGCGAGCCCAGAACAAACATAAAGAAGGTATGGTACGCCGCTTGTTGACCCGCTAGCGCCCGGTAGAGCGCGGGGCTTTACCCCGCGCAGACCGCACCATTCCGAGGCCACCTCATTTCGCGCCGGGCTGCTTGCGTGCATTCGGCTACCCACTACAATACGGGCATGCCCAGATATGTTCCGCTGAGATACGTAAAATCCCTGCTCAGGCTGTCCGCCGCCTCGGGTGAGTTGCGCCAGGAACTCGAGACACTGGGCATCGACCCAGTGATTCTGGAGGAATCACCACCGCCGGATACCGTGCTGTCGACCGATGATTACGGTCGACTATTCATGCACCTCATAAGGAGGATGCAGCCTGGCCTCCAGGCATCCAATGGTCAGCTCAACAGCCTGCTGGAATTCAGCACCTACCGCATGATGTACCAGGCCATGGTGCACGCGCCCAACCTGCGGGAGGCGCTGCGGCGGGCAGCGGCCTACTTTCAACGTTTCCAGCCCAGTGGTGAGACATTCCACCTCGAACCCTCAGGGGAACTGGTCAGGCTGCGTTTTGATATTCATGGTGACAGTAATACCAGCCAGGTTCCCGCGAATAATTTCTGTATGGGCCAACTGCATTGGTTACCCGGCGTCACTGGCCAGCTACTGGCTCTTTCTACCTGGCACAGGACAGCCAGCTGGTGTATCGGCAGCTACATTGATCTTGAACGAGTTGAGTTGCAGGCCGGCCGCAAATCGAACAAGACCTACCAGGAACTTTTCGGCAAACCCGTCCAGTTCGGCGCTACGCAATCCGCCTTTTATTTCAACCCGCGTTACCTGGATTTCCCCGTCGTACAGAATGAAGCAACCCTGTCGCAAATGCTGGACAGCTTTCCGGCAAAACTGCTGGAGCTGGACGAACTGAAACTCAGCCTT
>JAOUDU010000184.1 GCA_029859085.1 Gammaproteobacteria bacterium
TTCCGGGTTTTCCAAGGAGACGGTGATGGTGGCGCTGGAGTTCGGCAAGATGCAGCCGATGGCCGCCCACCTGAACAAGCAGGAACGCGGGCTGATCGCCATTTATCTCGCCGGCTCCGCGCCCGCTGACGAGTGGATAGCCGGGCACAGCTGCGAGACGCCCGCCGCGGGTGACAATACCGAGTACGTTGCCAACTGGGGCCTGGGCACGGACAACCGCCGCTTTGTGCCGGCTGCCGCTGCGGGGATCGACCGGGACAACGTGGCCGGACTGGAACTGGCGTGGAGCCTGGCCTTCCCCAAGGTGACCGATATGCGCTCGCAGCCCGCGATTATCGGCGACACCATGTATTTCGGCGACAAGACCGGCAAGGTCTACGCGATCGACCGCAGGACCGGTTGCATCCGCAGGCACACCGAGGTACTCAGCGGGATTCGCTCCGCCATTACCGTGGCAACCCTGGGCAGCGGCCGCAAGCTGCTGGTGTTAGCCGATTCCATGGCGTCGATCTATGCGCTCGACCCGGACTCGCTGGAAACCGTCTGGCAACAGGCCGCCCGGATCTACGAGACCTCGGTGATCACCGGCTCTATCAGCTACTACAACGACCGCCTGTTCGTACCGGTGTCGTCCTACGAGGTGGCGGTTTCGGGCAGTCCCGACCACGTCTGCTGCAAGTCCCACGGCGGGGTCATCGCGCTGGACGCCACCAATGGCGACAAACTGTGGGAGTGGCACGGCACCGCCGACGCCACCCTGCAGGGCCGCAACAGCGCCGGCGCGGACCTGTACGGCCCCTCCGGCGTGAGCGTGTGGAGCACCCCGGCGATAGACGCCAGGCGCAACCGTATCTACATCGGCACCGGGGAAAACCTGTCACCGCCGGCGACCGACACCTCCGATGCGATCGTCGCCCTGGACATGGACACCGGCAAACAGGTCTGGCGCTTCCAGGCGACCGCCGGGGACGTGTGGAACGCCGCCTGCCTGAACGGCGGCGCGAACTGCCCGCCGAATGCCGGCGGCGATTTTGACTTCGGCGCGTCCGTCATCATCGCCGGGCTGCCCGGGGGTGGCGAACTGCTGCTGGCGGGCCAGAAGTCCGGCGATGTCTATGCCCTCAACCCCGACCCCGCAGGCGGCGACGGCGAGGTGGTATGGCACCGGCAGGTGAGCAACGCGGGTGTCGGGCCGGATCTCCACCGGACGACCACCAACGGCGGTGTGCACTGGGGCATGGCGCTGTCCGGGGAGCGGTTGCTGGTGGCGGCGGCGGACCCGGAGCGGGTGCGCCCTGAGTATATTCCCAAACCCGGACTGCACGCGCTGAACCTCGCGGACGGGGAGATTCTCTGGTTCCGGGGCGTCACCCGGGGCTGTGATATCCCGGAGGAAAACAAGCCGATGATCGGCCTGCAGAACATGCGCGCCGGCAAGAAGATAGAGCTCGAGGAGCAGTACCGCTGCTCCTTCTACTACGGCCTGTCGGCGGCGGTGCTCGCCACCCCCGACCTGGTGTTCAGCGCCGGGCTGGACGGCAAAATACGCGCTTTCGATATCGCCACCGGCGAGCTGCTGTGGCAGGCGGAAACCGCGAAGTCATTCGAAGCGACCAACGGCATCAGCGGCCACGGTGGCGCCATCGATGTCAGCGGCCAGGTGGTGGCCGACGGCTGGCTGTACGTGCAGTCGGGCTATTCCATGTTCGGCCAGTTGCCGGGGAACATGCTATTGGCCTATCGTGTCGGCACAGCCGCGAAATAAGTTCTTTCACAAACGAGGATAAGACCATGGACAAGCCAAAACGCGCATCTGACACCCCCTACCCGGTAGAAGTGGAGGCCGGCAAAGCCTATTTCTGGTGCGCCTGCGGGCTGAGCGGTAACCAGCCTTTCTGCGATGGCTCGCACAAGGACACCGGTTTTTCGCCGCTGCGTTACGACGCAGGGAAGGCGGGCAAGGTATTCTTCTGTGGCTGCAAGGCCACCGGCAAACAGCCCCTGTGTGACGGCAGCCACGGCAAGTAATCACCCCGTTGGAAAAATTTGCGACCATCTACCAGCGAGCCTGCGAGCGCAAGGGCGGCGAGGCCGCACTCAAGCGGCTGCTGCCCAAGGTGCGAAGCTCCCGGGCATTGGCGAACACCGGCGACGACCGCTTCCTGTCCGAGATGACCCGCTGCGTGTTCCAGGCGGGCTTCGTCTGGCGCGTGGTCGATCACAAATGGGATGATTTCGAGGATGTGTTCTTCGGTTTCCCGCCGGAGAAAATCGTGCTGTTGAGTCCCGACCAGATCGATCGCATCAGCCAGAACCCGCGTATTATCCGCAATCGCCAGAAGGTCCTGAGCGTGCAGCACAATGCGCGTTTCATTCTCGAAGTGGCGAGGGAACATGGCAGCTTCGGCAGGTATGTCAGCCGCTGGCCCGAGGCGGATTTAATCGGCCTGTTTGCCTTCATGAAAAAACATGGCTCCAGGCTGGGTGGCATGACCGGGCAGCGGGTGCTGCGCAACCTGGGCAAGGACACATTTGTCACTACCTGGGATGTCATCCGCTGCCTGCAGCGGGCCGGGGCGGACATCACGGCCAACCCCACCAGCAAACGTGAAATGGGGCTGCTGCAGGACACTTTCAACCAATGGCACGACGAGTCCGCCCTGCCCTACAGCCATATCAGCCGCATCTGCGCGTACTCGCTCGACTAGAGCCACACCCCTTCGCTGGAGCCCCGGTACCCGCCGCGGTTTTGTGAGCCGTTTCACAACTGGGGCTAAAACCAGCCTCAAAAGGCTCGCAGAAGCGGTTATCACCGGAGAATTGAGCCAAACTGGGCACATCGATCCCCAGCTTGCGGAGCCTGGGAAGGAGTGTCTTTATGGCAATGCAGTTAAATGAGCACCAGCGCAGGGGCAGCTCTGCTGTCTTTGAGGAAAAACCGACCATGGTTGCCTACAAGGGCGCGGAGCGCAGGCGCAGGCACCGTCGCAATCACACTGACCGCCGCCTGGAACTGCGCTTCGAGCTGGACAAATCCGACCGCAGGATCTGTGCGGGCCGCCGCGCCGGCGATAAAAATATCAAGTTCTGGTAGTTACTGCCGCACCAGCACGTGACTCGCAAACAGGGTCGCCGTCAGCAGCAGCATCGCGCCTCCCTGGTGCGCCGCCGCCAACGCCAAAGGCACATGTAACAGCAAGGTAGCGATCCCCAGGGTCACCTGCAGCGCCAACGCCAGCAGCAGCAATGTAACGGCCAGCTTCACCCTCCCTCCGACACCACTGCGATACACCAGTGCGGCAAATACCCCGATCAGCACCACCAGCAGGTAGGCGAACATACGGTGGTTGAACTGCACCGTCGTAATATCCTCGAACATATCCATCCAGGCGGGGGTGCCCGCGTACAGGCCCCGCGGAATGAAGGAGTCGCCCATCAGCGGCCAGGTGCTGTAGGCAAACCCGGCACGGGTACCGGCTACCAGGCCTCCGGAGAGAATCATCAGGTAGACCAGGCCCGCCAGCGCGAGCGACCAGCGCGCATAGGGGCGCGGTTTCCCGGGCACGGCTTGCGCCGCGCCGAACAGCAGGTCGAAGGCGAGCCACAACATATAGGCATAGATAGCCGCGGCCACGCCCAGGTGGGCGGTCAACCGGTACTGGCTGACCCGGGGGTTGTCCACCAGTCCGCTCTTGACCATGTACCAGCCCAGCAGGCCCTGGCAGCCGCCGAGAAAAAACAATACCACCAGCTTCGGCGCCAGGCCGCGGCGGATCCGCCCGCGCCAGGCGAAATACAACAGCGGCAGCAGGAACATCACGCCGATGAGGCGGCCCAGCAGCCGGTGCAGGTACTCGAACATGAAAATCGACTTGAACTCCTCGACGCTCATGCCCCGGTTGACCTTCTGGTATTCGGGGAACTGGCGGTACTTGTCGAAGGTCTCCTGCCACGCCTGTTCTGACAGCGGGGGGACAATACCCACCAGGGGTTTCCACTCCACGATGGAGAGGCCGGAATGGGTCAGGCGGGTGACACCGCCGAGCAGGATCATGCCGAAGACAACAGCGGCACAGAACAACAACCAGGTTGCCACCTGGCGGTCATAGGGAGTTCTTTCAATTGGGGTCATGGACTTGTAACCACGGCTTGGTTGGCGCGAAATGATACACGATATTGCCCGGCCCGGCAGGCGGGCTATTTGGCCGAATGAATTCGGCCCTACATTGGATCGCCCTGCCCTGCAGGGCCGAATTCATTCGGCCAACGGCGCAGCTACCGGAACACCATCTCCGGCACCTGCTCGGGTACGACCAGTTTGCCGGCGGTGAGCTTGACGATTTCCTCCACACTCACCCCCGGCGCCCGCTCCCGCAGGATGAAACACCCGTCCTCGATATCCAGCAGGGCCAGGTCCGTCAGTACCCGCTTGATGCAGCCCTTGCCGGTCAGGGGCAGGGTGCACTCGTTCAGCAACTTGGACTCCCCGTGCTTGGAGGCGTGGGTCATCGTGACAATGATGTTGTCGGCGCCAGCCACCAGGTCCATCGCGCCCCCCATGCCCTTGATCAGTTTGCCAGGGATCATGTAGGAGGCGATATTGCCCTGGCAATCCACCTCGAATGCCCCCAGCACGGTCAGGTCGACGTGGCCACCACGGATCATCGCGAAGGAGTCCGCGGAGGAAAAAATTGAAGCGCCCCTGGCCATGGTGACGGTCTGCTTGCCGGCATTGATCAGGTCCGGGTCCACCTCGTCCTCCCGCGGGAACGGCCCCATGCCGAGCAGGCCGTTCTCCGATTGCAGCATGACTTCCACCCCCTCAGGGATGTAATTGGCTGCCAGGGTGGGAATGCCGATACCCAGGTTGATGTAATAACCGTCCTGGAATTCCTGCGCCACGCGCTGCGCCAGTTGTTCGCGAGTCAAAGCCATTGCCTGTTGCCTCCTAAGCGCTGCGCACGGTGCGCTGTTCGATATTCTTTTCAAACGTGCCCTGGATCAGCCGGTTTACGTAGATACCAGGCAGGTGGATCTCATCGGGGTCGAGCTCGCCGACCTCCACGATCTCCTCCACTTCCACCACCGCGATCCGGCCAGCGGTAACCGCCATGGGGTTGAAGTTGCGCGCTGTCTTGCGGAACACCAGGTTGCCGTAACGGTCGGCCTTCCAGGCCTTGGCGATGGAGAAGTCCCCCTGGATGGCCTCCTCGAGGATGTAGTGGCGGCCGTTGAATTCACGTACCTCCTTGCCCTCCCCCACCGGCGTGCCGTAACCGGTGGCGGTATAGAAGGCGGGGATGCCGGCTCCACCGGCGCGCATCTTCTCCGCCAGGGTACCCTGCGGGGTCAGCTCCACCTCCAGTTCACCGCTCATCATCTGCGCCTCGAACAGCGCATTCTCGCCCACGTAGGACGCCACCATCTTGCGGATCTGCTTGTCGACGAGCAGGATGCCGAGGCCGTACTTGTCGGTGCCACAGTTGTTCGATACGACGGTCAGGCCGCGGGTGCCCTTGCGCCGGATTTCCCTGATCAGGTTTTCGGGTATACCGCACAGGCCAAAGCCCCCGGCAATGACGGTCATATTGTCTTCCAGGCCGGCCATGGCTTCCTCATAGCTGCCCACCACCTTGTCGAATCCGGACATACTGTTCTCCTGTATCAGCTCGCCCGCCTGGCAAGCCGGTGTTTATTCTTTGCCTGGCTGACCGGGCGGGGCCGGCTCTGACCGGTCCCGCTCCATCAACCTGATCTCCAGCGGCTGGCTGGTATCCAGGTGGACGTCACGCTGGGGAAACGCCACCACGATACCCTTCTCATTCAGACGGCGATTGATATCCAGCATGACCTCACTGGACACCTGCAGGCGCTGATCCAGTTGCTCCAGGAAAAACCGCGCCCGGATCAACAGGCTGTTGTCACCGAATTGCTCGAAGGTCACCGTGGGCTCCGGATCCTTCAGGATCAGCGGGTGCCGACGGATGGCTTCGCTCACTTCCGCCATCGCGACGTCCAGGTCCGAGCCATAGGCGACACCCACCTCCAGCACCCAGCGCGTTACCTGGTCAGACAGTGACC
>JAOUDU010000185.1 GCA_029859085.1 Gammaproteobacteria bacterium
GCTTCTCGACGTTCACTTCCTGGCTGCCGTTGAGGTTGATCACGGTCGCGCCCTTGCTCTTCGCATCCTCCACGGTATCCACCAGGCGCTTGACCGACCTGTCGTCGATGATCGCGGTGTAATCGGCATGGTTGATATCGGGGCAGTGCTTCGCCACGTAGGCTTGCGCCTTCGCGATAAAATCCTCGCGCTGGGATTCATGCACGAACACGTAGTCCACGTTGGTGCAGATCTGCCCGGCGTTGAACTGCTTGACGAACATGATGCGGCCCACGGCCTTTTCCATCGGGTAATTGGGGTCGATCACCGCCGGGGCCTTGCCCCCCAGTTCCAGCACCACCGGGGTCAGGTTCTGGGCGGCGGACGCCATCACCGAGCGGCCGGTCTGGCCGGAGCCGGTAAACACCAGCAGGTCGAAAGGGATTTTGGAAAACTCGACGCCGACGCCACCGGTCTCCTCGAAAAACCTCAGCTTCTCCTCGGGCAGGTACTTCGGCGAGATCCGCTTCAGCAGGCGGGTCAGGTTGATGGAGTTTTCCGACATCTTGACCATCGCCCGGTTGCCCGCGGCGAACGCGGCGGCCAGCGGCATGAAGCTCAGGTTTATCGGGAAGTTCCAGGGCACGATGATGCCCACCACACCCAGCGGCTGCGGGATCACCCGGTTCCTTGCCCCCATGAACATGCTCTGGTCCACGTGCCGCTTCTGCACCCTGGTCCACTTCTTCAGGTGCTTGATCGCGTCATTGATGCCGTCTGTCACCGAGATGATCTCGGCGAACTGGGTCTCGTGGCGGGAGCGGTTGCTGTAGTCCTGGCTGATTGCGGTAATGATCTCCTCGCGGTTCTCGTTGATCATCCGTTTCAGGTTTTCCAGGTCCTGCCGGCGCTGGCCCAGGTCCGGGTTCGGGGCCGCAAGGTACAGTGCACGCTGCGCCTCGAAGTGGGCTTTCAACACGGTCCCGGTCTCACTGTGCGGGTTCGCTTCTATCGCTGTCATCTGCCTGTCCTCGGTTGGAATGTAAGTCGGGATATCCGAGCTGGAATATGCGGTCTCGTCCTGGCCCGGGATTATGCGCTATTTTCGCTGAAAAACGGACTCCGGGTTTAGGAAATCGCGCCTGATTGCGGTCATTTATGGCCAGGATTCCCGGGGCCGCACCTGCCTCGCGGCCCGATCGCCGACAGGTCAAGCATAGATCAATTTTGGGCCTGGGCCTCCCCGAGAGGGTGCCGCACCAGCCCGGCAGCCTGCAGGCGGGGCAACTCGATAGCGGGACAGCGGTCCATGACCACGGCGACACCCGCCCGCTCCGCGGTCGCCGCGGCGGCGATATCGACCACACCCAGCTGCGTCCAGAGGGTTTTGGCCCCGATCGCGATCACCTCACTGACGATACCCTGCAGGTAGTGCGCCTGGCGGAATACGTCCACCATATCGATGCCAACCGGTATCGCACCGAGGTCGGGATAGACCAGTCGGTCGAGCAGCTGCCTCCCGGCGAGCGCGGGGTTCACCGGGTATACCTGGTAACCATTGGCAAGCAGAAACCGCATCACCCCGTGGCTGGGCCTGGCGGGGTTGTCGCTGGCACCCAGCAGGGCGATGGTGCGCGTCCGGGCGAGGACCCCGGCGATGTCTGTATCAGCGGTGAGCGGCATGACCGGTCAGGCGTCGCCCCACTGCGGGCTGCGCTTTTCAAGGAACGCCCGGGTGCCCTCGGCGGCATCGCTGGATAACAGGCCCTCCACCATGGCCTCGGTGGCGTAGCTGAAAGCCTGTTCCAGCGGCATATCGACCTGCCGGTAGAAGGTTTCCTTGCCCGCCCTGATCGCCCGCGCGGATTTGCCGGCAATTTTTGCCGCCAGCGCCCCGACCTCGGCGCGCAGGGCGTCGGCGGGCAGCGCCCGGTTCACCAGGCCGAAGCGGACGGCGTCAGCGGCGGACATCATCTCCCCGGTGAGGGCCATTTCCATCGCGTGCTTGCGATGAATATTGCGGCCGATTCCCACCAGCGGCGTGGTACAGAAGGTACCGATATTCACGCCGGGCGTGCAGAACCGGGCCTGCTCGCTGGCCAGCGCCAGGTCGCAGGCTGAAACGAGCTGGCAGCCCGCGGCAGTGGCGACCCCCTCGACACAGGCGATCACCGCCTTGGGTGAATGCACAATGGTCAGCATCATCCGGGCGCAGTCGTCGAGGATCCCCCGCACCCTGGCGGCCCGCTCTTTTTTGGTTTCACCGTCGCGCCGCCCCATTTCACGCAGGTCGTGCCCCGCGGAAAATACCGGTCCGGTACTGGCAATCACGATGACCCGCACCCGGGAGTCGTCACCGGCGGCGCTGACGGCCTCCGCCAGCGCCGCGATCATCTGGCTGGACAGCGGGTTGCGCTGGTCCGGCCGGTTCAGGGTCAGCCAGAGCACGTGCCCCGACAGCTCGGCCAGGACATAGGGCGACGACGGGGACTGTTCAGCAACTGTAGTGGCGGCCTTGCCGCTGCGCCTGGCCACGGCTATTTCGCCGCCACAGCGGTGGTGGCGGGCTCATACCAGATCGGCGAGGTGAAAGCGCGCTCCTGGATACTGGTGGGCAGCCCGCCGGGTACCTCGACCCCCAGTTTGGCCGCGTCGTAGGTACTCCAGCGGGGGGTGGGTATTTCCAGCACCCGCACGTAATAAAACGCGTGCTGGCCGGCGTCGAATTCGGGATCTGTCCAGGCCGTTGCCAGTTCCGCCGCGCCGATGCTGTTGCTGTAGCTCGCCTTCGCCACGTCCACCGTATTGCCGACCGCCGGCAGTTCGCCCTTCGCGTCGGGCCGGCGCTCGCCGCTCCAGCTCACGTTGTAGATTCTCTCGTGCTGGGCGCCACTGGCGTCAAGCCAGCCCTTGATGATCTGGATGCGATCGAGGTTGCCGCTGTCCGCCGCCTTGGCCGCCCACACCAGGAAGGACGGGGCCGCTTTCCCGGCAGCCCCCTGCAGGGTGCCCCCCATCGGCACGCCGCCGGCGTAGCCCCTGGCGACGAAATCCGCGCTGTTGACGTCGTCGGCGCGATAGCCCCAGCCGCCGAAGAAACGCACCTTGATCTGGGGCCCGGTGGTACCGAAAGTCTCCCGCCGCAGCATCGCGCCGTAAATGGCCTCCCGGGTATTTTCCGTCGCCCAGACCCCCGCCAGGCCGCCGGAACTGAACTCCCGTACCTGTTGCACCTGGGCGGCGGGCTGGCCCTTTACGCCCTCCAGCCGGTGGCGGGGGTCGTTTTCGAACGCGAACTTGCCGGTGTAGTTGTACTCCTCGTTGCTGGCGGCGGCATTGTGGGTGTCGGTATCGCCGATAAAACCGTAGTGGAAGGGGTTGCCCATGCCCTTCGCGTCGAAGCTCAGGCCATCCAGCAGCGCCTGGCGGGCAAAGCTGCCCTTGCGGTGGGTGGGGCGCAAACTGTCAGCGGACAGGGTGTAGTCCCACTGCTCGAAGCCGGCGAACTCGTCATTGGGCGACAATGCGGGATTGGTTTCCGAGGTGCCCTTGATCTGGGTGATCTCGTACAGCGGTTCGTTTTCCTGCCGGGTGCGGATATAGGCCTCGTCCAGGGGCTTGCCGTCCTGTGTCTGCAGGGAGAACATCAGGCCATCGCTGGCGTTGGCATTGTGCGGAATGGCCATCAGCGTGGCGCCCCTGGCCCGCTGCTCGCCCATCCAGGCCCACAGCTGTTCCGGGTCGGTGGAGTCGAGCGACGACAGTGCGGCATCCGGCAGTTGGCCGGAATTTTCGAACAGCACCACCCGGTGCAGGTTGCGCATCTGCGGGTTGGAGGTCCATTCAAAGGCCGGGAAGGTGGTGAATTCCCCGGGGCGGTAATAGGCGTCAGCGGTGGCCACGATATCGTGCCATACGGTTTTGTTCACCGCCGGGTCGTTCAGCGCAGGATCGGACTTGCCGGCGCTGAAGTCGCGCAATACCCCGGCAAAGGTCTGCATCCGCGTATTCTGGTCGGCGGAGGTCACACCGGCGGCCACCGGCAGTTTGCTCAGGGGGTTGGCGGGATCCTCCATCAGCTTGAATACCCCCATGTACTCGGCGTGGTCGGACACGGCGTAGAAGTCCAGCGGGTGCCTGATCTGCAGGTCCGGACCACCGCCGCCGCCCGGAATGGCCTTGCCCTGGGCCCACTGGTAGGCGTTGGCCGGCGAGGTCAGGGTGCCGTTGGTATAGGCATCGAAGGAGTAGCTGGTATGCACATGCACGGCGCCAAAGTACGCATTGGTGGCCGGCGCCGCGGGCCCGGCTGCCAGCGCGGTGGCGACCGGGGCCAACACGGACAGCGTGGCGGCCGCGAGGTATTTCGAAGCAGGCTTCATCGGGAATGTCTCCTCTGGTTTTTTTTAAGCTCGACTCTTTGCGCCGGCTCCCGTTGCAGCCAGCAGTTTAGTACTACCGCTACCAGGTGCAAAGGTATTGTGCGGGGTCACGGCGTGGCCAAAGCCGCGGGCTTGGCCTACACTGGCGTACATCCAACGCAACCGCGAACCAGCAGTATGCCAGAACAGCACCCGAATTATACCGAGGACCAGGTAAACCTGGATCCCTACTCCCTGCCGCTGTCAGACTTCGACGTGGCCAACCCCTACCTGTTCGCCCGGGACGCGCACTGGCCCTGGTTCAGGCGCCTGCGGGACGAGGCGCCGGTGCATTACTGCGCCGACAGTTTTTTCGGGCCCTACTGGTCAGTCACCCGCTACGACGACATCATGACCGTGGACACCTCCCACGACGTATTCTCCTCTGAACCCACGATCGTCATCCGCGATCCGATCGAGGATTTCCCGCTGCCGATGTTCATCGCGATGGACCGGCCCAAGCACGATGAGCAGCGCAAGGTGGTGGCCCCGGTCGCGGGCCCCGAAAACCTGCGCAATTTCGAGCCGATCATCCGCGAGCGCACCATAGACGTGCTGGAACACCTGCCAATGGGGGAGCGTTTCAACTGGGTGGACAAAGTGTCAATCGAGCTCACCACCCGCATGCTGGCGACCCTGTTCGACTTCCCCTTCGAGGAGCGCAGCAAGCTGACCTACTGGTCGGACATCTCCACCGCCATCCCGGGCATGGGCATGATCGACAGCGAGGAACAGCGCAAGCAAATCATGCTGGAATGCCTGGAATATTTTACCGGCCTGTGGAACGAACGGGTAAAGGCGCCGCCGAGTAACGATCTCATCTCGATGCTGGCCCACGGCGAGGCCACCAGGAATATGGGCCCGGTGGAATACCTGGGCAACCTGATCCTGCTTATCGTCGGCGGCAACGACACTACCCGCAATACCATGAGCGCCAGCGTGCTCAACCTCGCCAACAACCCGGACCAGTTCCGCAAACTGGTGGCGGAACAGGGCCTCGTACCCTCCATGGTCGCCGAAACCATACGCTGGCAGACGCCGCTGGCGCATATGCGCCGCACCGCGAAGATCGATACCGAGCTGCACGGGCAACAGATCAAGGCCGGTGACAAGGTCGTGATGTGGTATATCTCCGGCAATCGCGACGAGCGGGTTTTCGAGCGCCCGGATGAGTTCATCATCGACCGCCCCAATGTCCGCAAGCACCTCTCCTTCGGTTTCGGTATCCACCGCTGCATGGGCAACCGCCTGGCGGAGTTGCAGCTGCGCGTGCTGTGGGAGGAGATACTGAAGCGCTTCGAGCGCATCGAACTGGTCGGCGAACCCGAGCGCAGCATCTCGAGCTTCGTGCACGGGTATACGGCGCTGCCCGTTGTGGTCCATCCGCGAACCAGTTAACACTGCAGCCACCATTCCCCGGGTTTTGTTGATCTGGCGCAAAGCATGGGGGTCCGGGGTAACCCCTATACTGCCGTCCTGCACTCCGATAATGACCAGCAGGGATAAGGTCGCATGTACCAGGGCGAGACAGCCGATAACCAACGCATAAAGAATGCCATACGCACCCTGCCCCGGGATCATTTCATCGAAATGAAGGACTCGAGCCTGGTCCTGGGTCGCAGCATCCCGCCCAAGCAGGCGGTATCGGATATCCTGTGTCGCGCCGACG
>JAOUDU010000186.1 GCA_029859085.1 Gammaproteobacteria bacterium
GGAGGAGCATCAGGCCCCGCATACCCGCCAGCTGGCGGATCTGGGCGGGAGAACCCCGGGCGCCCGAGTCGGCGTAGATGTAAACCGAGTTGAACGAAGCCTGCTGCTCCTCCTTGCCTTCGCGGTTGATCACCGTTTCCTTCGACAGGCCTTCCATCATGGACTTGGAAACCAGGTCGTTGGCGCGGGACCAGATGTCGATGACCTTGTTGTACTTCTCACCCTGGGTTACCAGGCCGGCGGCGTACTGCTGCTCGATTTCCTTCACCTCGGCGTCGGCCCGGGCGATCAACTCCGCCTTGGCGGCCGGGATCTCGAAGTCGTTCACGCCGATAGACGAACCGGAGCGGGTGGAATACTCGTAACCGGTGTACATCAGCTGGTCGGCAAATATAACCGTCGCCTTCAGGCCGACCGCGCGGTAACAGCGGTTGATGATCCGGGAAATGGCTTTCTTGGCCATCGGCTGGTTGACCATCTCAAAGGCGATACCCTTGGGCACGATCTCCCATAACAGGGCGCGGCCCACGGTGGTATCGGCCACGAAGGTGCGTTCGAGGCGCTCGCCCTCGTCCGTGTTGATCACTTCGTGGACCCGCACCTTGACCCTTGCCTGCAGGTGTACATGGCCGCCGAAATAGGCGCGGTGTACTTCCGAGACATTGGCAAACGCGGTGCCCTCGCCCTTGGCGTTAACCCGCTCGCGGGTCATGTAGTACAAGCCCAGCACCACGTCCTGCGAAGGCACGATGATCGGCTCGCCGTTGGCGGGCGACAGGATGTTGTTGGTGGACATCATCAGCGCGCGGGCTTCCAGCTGCGCCTCGATCGTCAGCGGCACGTGGACCGCCATCTGGTCACCGTCGAAGTCGGCGTTATACGCGGCGCACACCAGGGGGTGCAGCTGGATCGCCTTGCCCTCGATCAGCACCGGCTCGAACGCCTGGATACCCAGGCGGTGCAGGGTCGGTGCGCGGTTCAGCAGGACCGGGTGCTCGCGGATCACCTCGGCCAGGATATCCCAGACCTCCGGCGGCTCGCGCTCGACCATTTTCTTGGCGGCCTTGATGGTTGTGGCCAGGCCGCGCGCTTCCAGCTTGCCGAAGATAAAGGGCTTGAACAGTTCCAGCGCCATTTTCTTGGGGAGCCCGCACTGGTGCAGGCGCAGGGTCGGGCCCACCACGATAACGGAGCGGCCGGAATAATCGACGCGCTTGCCCAGCAGGTTCTGGCGGAACCGGCCCTGCTTGCCCTTGATCATGTCGGCCAGGGACTTCAGCGGGCGCTTGTTGGAGCCGGTGATGGCGCGGCCGCGACGGCCGTTGTCCAGCAGGGCATCCACGGACTCCTGCAGCATGCGCTTCTCGTTGCGCACGATGATATCGGGCGCATTCAGGTCGAGCAGGCGCTTGAGGCGATTGTTGCGGTTGATCACCCGGCGGTACAGGTCGTTCAGGTCGGAGGTGGCGAACCGGCCGCCGTCCAGCGGTACCAGCGGACGCAGGTCCGGCGGCAGCACGGGCAGCACCCGCAGCACCATCCACTCGGGCTTGTTGCCGGAGTTGGCGAAGGCCTCCATCAGCTTGAGGCGCTTGGACAGCTTCTTGATCTTGGTCTCTGAGTTGGTCGCGGGAATCTCTTCGCGCAGGGTCGCTATTTCCTGTTCGAGGTTCAGCTGGACCATCAGGTCCTGGATCGCCTCGGCGCCCATCTTGGCGGCGAACTCGTCACCGAACTCTTCCATTGCCTCGTAGTACTGTTCGTCGGACAGCAACTGCCCCTGCTCCAGGGTGGTCATGCCGGGATCGGTCACCACGTAGGACTCGAAGTACAGTACCCGTTCGATATCGCGCAGGGTCATGTCCAGCAGCAGGCCGATACGCGAGGGCAGCGACTTGAGGAACCAGATATGCGCGACCGGGCTGGCCAGCTCGATATGGCCCATGCGCTCCCGGCGCACCTTGGCCAGGGCTACTTCAACACCACATTTTTCACAAATGACGCCGCGGTGCTTGAGTCGCTTGTATTTGCCGCACAGGCACTCGTAATCCTTCACCGGCCCGAAGATCTTGGCGCAGAACAGTCCGTCCCGCTCGGGCTTGAAGGTGCGATAGTTGATGGTTTCCGGCTTCTTCACTTCGCCGAATGACCAGGAGCGTATCATCTCCGGTGATGCCAGGCCGATGCGAATGGCGTCAAACTCTTCTGTATGTCCCTGGGACTTCAACAAATTAAGTAAGTCTTTCAAGGCGTTTCCTCCACGAGGTTAATGCTTCCAGGTTCGGCAGCGCCAGGCGCCGCCTTCACCACTGAGTCCAATGTTACGTTTGTTACTCGCTCTCGAGCTCGATATCGATACCGAGGGATCGTATCTCCTTAACCAACACATTGAAGGACTCGGGCATACCCGGCTCCATTCGATGGTCACCATCGACAATGTTCTTGTACATCTTGGTCCGTCCGGCCACGTCGTCGGATTTGACCGTCAGCATTTCCTGCAAGGTGTAGGCGGCACCGTATGCTTCCAGTGCCCAGACCTCCATCTCCCCGAAACGCTGGCCGCCAAACTGCGCCTTGCCACCCAGCGGCTGCTGGGTTACCAGGCTGTAGGAGCCGGTCGAACGCGCGTGCATCTTGTCGTCGACCAGGTGGTTCAGCTTCAGCATGTACATATAGCCGACCGTAACCGGGCGATCGAACGCCTCGCCGGTGCGGCCGTCATAGAGGGTGAACTGGCCACTCTCCGGCAGGTCTGCCAGCTTGAGCAGGTCCTTGATGGACTCCTCTGCGGCGCCATCAAATACCGGGGTCGCCATGGGCACACCGCCCACCAGGTTGCCCGCCAATTCCATGATCTCGGCGTCGCTGAGGGATTTCAGGTCCTCGGTGCGCCCGGCACCATTGTTGTAGATGGTCTCGAGGAACTTGCGGACATCCGCGACCTTGCGCTGCTCCTTGATCATGGCGTCGATCTTGTCGCCAAGACCTTTGGCCGCCATCCCCAGGTGAGTCTCGAGGATCTGGCCCACGTTCATACGGGACGGCACACCCAGCGGGTTGAGCACGATATCAACCGGCTCCCCGTTTTCATCGTAGGGCATATCCTCGACCGGCATGATGACCGAGATGACACCCTTGTTACCGTGCCGGCCCGCCATCTTGTCACCGGGCTGGATACGGCGCTTGATCGCCAGGTACACCTTGACGATCTTGAGCACGCCCGGGGCCAGGTCGTCGCCGCTCTGCAGCTTGCGCTTCTTGTCCTCGAACCGCTCTTCCAGCAGCTTGTTCTGCTCTTCCAGCTGGCGCTGTGCGGAAGCGATAGCCTCATTGACGTCGGCTTCGGCCAGCTTGAGCTTGAACCACTGGTCGCGGTCGAGATCGGCCAGTACCGCGGCAGTGAGGGCAGTACCCTTGGCCAGGCCCGCGCCGCTCACCGTTTTCTTGCCTTCGAGCAGGGTTTCCAGGCGAGCGAACGTCGCCTCCTCGAAGATCCGGTACTCCTCCTTCAGGTCCTTGCGATAATCGTCCAGCTGGTACTTCTCGATCTGCAGGGCTCGGGCATCCTTTTCCAGGCCGTCCCGGGTAAAGACCTGCACGTCGATGACGGTACCCTTGGTGCTCGAGGGCACCCGCAGGGATGTATCTTTCACATCCGACGCCTTCTCACCGAAAATGGCGCGCAGCAGTTTTTCTTCCGGGGTCAGCTGGGTCTCGCCCTTGGGCGTTACCTTGCCTACCAGGATATCGCCGGCGTCGACCTCGGCGCCGATGTAGACAATGCCGGACTCGTCCAGCTTGGCCAGGGCACTTTCGCCGACATTGGGGATATCCCCGGTGATCTCCTCGGAACCGAGCTTGGTGTCGCGGGCGATACAGGTCAGTTCCTGTATATGGATGGTAGTGAAGCGATCTTCCTTCACCACCCGCTCGGAAACCAGGATGGAGTCCTCAAAGTTGTAGCCGTTCCAGGGCATGAACGCGATACGCATGTTCTGGCCCAGGGCCAGTTCACCCATGTCGATGGAGGGACCGTCGCCGAGGATATCTCCCCGCTCGATCACATCGCCCTGGCGCACGATCGGGCGCTGGTTGATGCAGGTGTTCTGGTTGGAGCGCGTGTACTTGGTCAGGTTGTAGATATCAACCGGCGCCTCGTCGACACCCCCATCGGCCTCGCTGACCCGCACCACAATCCGGCTCGCATCGACGGAGTCGACCACGCCGGAACGCTTGGCAACGACACAAACCCCGGAGTCAGCGGCAACATAGCGCTCCATGCCTGTCCCCACCAGCGGTTTGTCACTGACAAGCGTAGGCACAGCCTGGCGCTGCATGTTTGAGCCCATCAGTGCGCGGTTGGCGTCGTCGTGCTCGAGGAACGGAATCAGGGCCGCGGCCACCGACACCACCTGCTTGGGCGACACGTCCATGTAGTCCACGCGCTCGGGCGGCATGACGGTAAATTCATTCATGTGGCGCACGGCGATGAGGTCATCGACGAACTTCATGTTCTTGTCCAGGGTCGCAGAGGCCTGGGCAATGACATGCTCCGCCTCGTTGATCGCTGACAGGAACTCGATCTCGTCAGTCACCTTGCCGTTGACCACCTTGCGATACGGGCTTTCCAGGAAGCCGTACTCATTGGTGCGGGCATAGGTCGCCAGTGAGTTGATCAGGCCTATGTTCGGGCCTTCAGGCGTCTCGATGGGGCACACCCGGCCGTAGTGGGTGGGGTGCACGTCCCGGACTTCGAAACCCGCGCGCTCGCGGGTCAGGCCGCCCGGCCCAAGTGCCGAAACGCGGCGCTTGTGGGTCACTTCCGACAGCGGGTTGTTCTGGTCCATGAACTGGGACAACTGGCTGGACCCGAAGAACTCCTTCACCGCCGCCGAAACCGGCTTGGCATTGATCAGGTCCTGCGGCATCAGGCCTTCGCTCTCCGCCATTGAGAGGCGTTCCTTCACCGCGCGCTCGACCCGTACCAGGCCGACCCGGAACTGGTTTTCAGCCATCTCGCCCACGGAGCGCACACGCCGGTTACCCAGGTGGTCGATATCGTCGACCATGCCCCGCCCGTTGCGGATGGCAACCAGGGTTCGCAGCACGTCGACAATGTCCTCCCGGTCGAGTACGCCACTGCCCTCGACCTCTTCCCGGCCCAGGCGACGGTTGAACTTCATCCGGCCAACGGCGGACAGGTCGTAGCGATCGGCGGAGAAGAACAGGTTCTGGAACAGGTTCTCGGCGGACTCCTTGGTAGGCGGCTCGCCGGGGCGCATCATGCGATAGATCTCCACCAGGGCCTCGAGCTCATTGCGGGTGGAATCCTGGCGCAGGGTGTGGGAAATAAACGGACCACAGTCCAGTTCATTGGTGTAAAGGGTCTCGATGACATCGACACCGGCCTCGGCCAGGGTGGCCATGATGTCAGCGGTGATCTCGGTGTTGCACTCGACCAGGACCTCGCCGGTTTTCTTGTCGACGACATTCTTGGCCAGCGCACGTCCGTGCACGTAATCCGAAGGGATTTCCAGCTGGGTGACCTTGGCTTCTTCCAGCTCGCGGATGTGGCGCGCAGTGATACGGCGACCCTCCTCCACGACAACCTTCTTGCCGGCCTTGATATCAAAGGCGGCAACGTCACCGCGCAGGCGCTCGGGGATCAGCGTCATGGTCAAGACGCCTTTCTTGTCCCTCTTGAAGGTGTTGACCTCGTAGAACATGTCGAGGATTTCTTCCGCCTGGTAGCCCAGGGCGCGCAGCAGAATGGTCGCCGGCAGCTTGCGGCGGCGATCGATGCGCACGAATACCAGGTCCTTCGGGTCGAACTCGAAGTCCAGCCATGAGCCGCGGTAGGGAATCACACGGGCGGAATAAAGCAGCTTGCCGGAGGAGTGGGTCTTGCCCTTGTCGTGGTCGAAAAACACGCCGGGAGAACGATGCAGCTGGGACACGATAACCCGCTCGGTGCCGTTCACAACAAAGGTGCCGTTTTCGGTCATCAGGGGAATCTCCCCCATATAGACCTCCTGCTCCTTGATGTCCTTGATGGTT
>JAOUDU010000187.1 GCA_029859085.1 Gammaproteobacteria bacterium
CAGAGCCTTCCAGCCCGCGGGAACCACCAGGGAAAGTTCGAAGCGAGCCTTCAGGTCGGGCTGGTCGAACAGGGGAAAAACCGTGCGCGCGCGGTCAGGCACGAACAGGGTATAGAGAAAATCCGGGTTGCGGTTGAGGGAACCATCCCCCGCGATGAACTCTATGTCGATCTCGTTGCGCCCCCGGCGCAGCGCGGAGGCCGGCAGGACAATATGCTCGTTGCCAGATTCGACCGCGGCGGCCGCGCCGTTGATCCGCAGGGACCGGATGCCGGCACCGCCCCCGCTGAAGTCGAGCTGCAACGGCGCCGGGTTAGCGGCAAGCTCGAAGCTGATTGCCTCCTGTGCCGGTATCGGCGCACGCTCGTCCGCCGGGATATCAAAACGCAGCCGGTAATTGACATCGGCAAGCAGGCTGGCCCGGCTCCGGGCCAGCTGTTCCGGGACGCCAGCGCCAGGCAGCGCCGACGGCTGTTTTCCGCCCGCTGCCGTCACCGCCGCTTCATCGCCGCAGGCTGCCAGCGCCAGCAATGCCAGCCCAAGCCCCGCCGCTCCCAGCAGACAATTCATCGCCCTGCTCCGGTGCTGTTCCCGCTGCCACTATAACAAGCCGGTCGGAGCAATAGCAGCGGCGCCGCCCGGCGAACACCGCGGCACGCTTCAGGACGCCGCCACCGGTTATTTGCGCTGGATCAAAACTACTGGCATTTTTTCACTATTCTTACTACATGTTGTGGATCTCAGCTAAAAGCAGTGCGTACATGGTAGGCATGAGACAGTCCGGGAGTGCGCGATGTCCACAGTGAGACCTTTTCCGGGCCCCAGGACCGCCGGCGCCGAAGTGCCGCTGCAGCCCGCCTCCCTCGATACCTGGCGGCAGAAATATTGCCTGCGGGATTCCGGGGGCAATCCGCTGGACCGGGATATCGACGCGACGCTCCAGCGCGTGGCGCGGGCTATTGCCGCCGTGGAATCGACCGAGGCGCTCCGGCGCCACTGGTGCGAGGAGTTCCTGTGGGCCCTGCGCCAGGGCGCCATTCCAGCGGGGCGCATCCTGTCCAATGCCGGGGCCCGGGACTGCAAGGCCAATACATCCACCATCAACTGCACCGTGTCGGGCACCCTGGCCGACTCGATGGAGAGTATCCTGGCGAAAAACTCCGAGGCCGGCCTGACCCTGAAGGCCGGATGCGGTATCGGCTATGAATTCTCGACCCTGCGCCCGGCGGGCGCCCCGGTCGCCGGCGCCGGGGCCCGCACCTCGGGCCCCCTGTCATTCATGGAAATCTTCGACAAGACCTGCCTTACCGTGTCCTCCGCCGGGGACCGACGCGGCGCCCAGATGGCCACCTTCGACGTCTCGCACCCGGATGTGCTGGAGTTTATCCGCGCCAAGCGCGAGCCGGGCCGGCTGCGCCAGTTCAACCTGTCGCTGCTGATCACCGATGAATTCATGCAGGCGGTAGAGGCGGACCGGCCCTGGCCGCTGGTATTCCCGGTGAAGGCAGCCACCCTGGAGGAGGCCGGGGCGAAAGCCGGGCCCAGGGGCATCCTCTGGCGGGCGTGGCCCGCTGACGACGGCTACCTGGTCAACGACCGTGGCGAGACCGCCTGCCGTATCTACCGCGAGGTACCGGCCCGCCATATCTGGCAGACCATAATGGCCTCCACCTACGACTACGCCGAGCCCGGCTTCATCCTGATCGACCGGGTCAACGAGCTCAACAACAACTGGTTCTGCGAAACGATCCGGGCGACCAATCCCTGCGGCGAGCAGCCGCTCCCCCCCTATGGCAGCTGCCTGCTTGGCTCGATCAACCTCACCCGTTTTGTCGAGCAGCCTTTCACCGAACAGGCCGGTTTCGACTGGCAGCGTTTCAACCGGGTGGTGGCCATTTTCACCCGGATGCTGGATAACGTGGTCGAGATCAACGGCCTGCCGCTGGCGCCGCAACGGGAGGAGATCACCAGCAAGCGGCGCCACGGCATGGGGTTTCTCGGCCTGGGTTCCGCCCTGGCCATGCTGCGCCTGGCTTACGGCAGCGCCCCCGCGGTGCAATTCACGGAACAGGTGGCCAGGGAACTCGCCCTGACCGGCTGGCGCACCGGGCTTGAGCTGGCCCGGGAAAAAGGCGTCGCCCCGGCGCTGGGCCGGGAGTACACCGTCACCGAAGCCATGCTGGCGCGGCGGCCAGAAATGCGCGAGCACGGCGTCAGGGCCGGCGACAGTCTGCCGGGGCGCGTGCTGCACGCGCGCTACAGCCGCTATATGCAGAAGATCGCCGCGCTCGACCCGGGGCTGGTGGAGCAACTGGCGGAGCACGGCTGTCGCTTCACCCACCACAGTTCGATCGCCCCGACCGGGACCATCGCCCTGTCACTGGGCAACAATGCCAGCAATGGCATCGAGCCCACCTTTGCCCAGCAGTACTCGCGCAACATCATCCGCGCGGGCAAGAAGACGAAGGAAAAGGTCGAGGTGGATTCCTATGAACTGCTGGCCTATCGCCACCTGGTAGACCCCGAGGCTTCGCCCTTCGCCACCGATGGGCCCCACTGCCTGCCTCCCTGGTTCGTGACCACCGACGACATAACGCCCCGGCAGCACGTGGATATGCAGGCCGCAGCCCAGGAATGGGTCGACTCCAGCATCTCCAAGACAATCAATGTTCCCGGTGACATCGATTACGAGGCATTCAAGGATATCTACCTCTACGCCTACCAGAGAGGCCTCAAAGGCTGCACCACGTTCCGTTTCAACCCGGACGCCTTCCAGGGCGTGCTGGTGCGGGACCAGGATCTCGCCAACACCTGGTATCGATTTACCCTGAGTGACGGCACCACAGTGGAAGCGCGCGGCGATGAGGAAATCGAATACGACGGTGAATTACACACCGCAGCCAACCTGTACGACGCCCTCCGGGAGGGCTATTACGGCAAATTGTGACCGGGGGGAAATCAACCGTGGCAAGGAAAATTGACAAGGAAATCGTGGACTGTTCGGTTGTCCCCGGGGCAACCGGGGCGGAGCCGGCAGGAATGGCGACCGACGTGGTGCAAATGCATGAGAAGCTGGAGCGCCCCGAGATCCTCGTGGGGTCGACCTACAAGGTAAAAACCCCGCTGTCGGAACACGCGCTGTACATCACGATCAACGATATAGTGCTCAACCAGGGCACTGAACACGAGCAGCGCAGGCCCTTCGAGATATTCATCAATTCCAAGAACATGGATCACTTCCAGTGGGTTGTCGCTCTCACCCGGGTCATCTCGGCGGTTTTTCGCAAGGGCGGCGATGCCACCTTCCTGGTGGAGGAGCTGAAAGGCGTGTTCGACCCAAAGGGCGGCTACTTCAAGCGCGGCGGCCGCTTCATGCCATCGCTGGTCGCCGAGATCGGCGAGGCGATCGAACACCATATGAAGAGTATCGGACTGCTGCCGCAGGAGACTCTGGACCCGCACCAGAAAGCATACATCGCCGCAAAAAAGCAGGCCATGGCGAATAATGATGACGGGGACGACTACCCCGCCAGTGCGCTGCTGTGCGGCAAGTGCCACACCCGGGCGGTAGTGTATTCCGACGGCTGCAACACCTGCCTCAGCTGCGGCGACTCGAAGTGCTCCTGAGGGACCAGCGCATGTTAAAACAGCCGGCCGAAATCATGGGCAAGGCGCGGCCCGAAAACCAACAACCCGATCAGCACTGCGCCCAAAGCCGAAAGCAAAACCGCGCCGGCGGCGACATCCTTTGATTTTTTTACCAGCGGATGAAACTCGGGGGATGCCACGTCACACAGATACTCGAAGGCCGTGTTCAGGGCTTCTGCCACCCACACCAGCGTTATCCCCATGACAAGCAGTGCCCATTCCGCCGGGCTCAGCCCGCAAATTATACCTGCCACGAGAACACCCGCAGTGGCCGCCGCGTGTACCCACGCGTTGTGCTGGTCCCTCAGCATCAAGAGAATACCAAGCGACGCATGGTTTAAGCTCCTTAACCTCCCCGAGAAGGAAAACATGTGATTGTTATTCATAGCGGGGACCTCGGAGCAGTTTATAGTAGTTGCCGGCTCCGGTCGGAATCGGTCGACTACACGATTGCGCCGGCACTCCCGGAGATGGTATCACCGACCGGGTATCGCGGATATCCTGCTTCGCAACTCATGGGGGCTTTACCGCCATCGTCAAGGCGGCTAAAGTGATTCCTCCTGCCGACCCCCGAGGTTTTCATCGCGCTGATGAGTAAGCCCAATGCGCGTACAGCGCCACTTACGCTTGCGGCGATAGGCGTGGTTTACGGCGACATTGGCACCAGCCCGCTGTATGCGTTCAAGGAATGTTTCGCACTTGCCCATGGGCTAAGGCCCGAACGCGCCGAGATTCTCGGTGTGCTGTCACTCATATTCTGGTCAATCATGCTGGTGGTCTCGCTGAAATATGTGATTTTCATGATGCGGGCGGACAACCGGGGCGAAGGAGGAAGCCTGGCGCTGTTGGCGATTGCAACGCGCGTCACGAAAAACCGGCCGCTTGCCTCGGCGATCGCGGTGCTGGGCATCTTTGCCGCCGCCCTGTTTTATGGCGACAGCATGCTGACACCTGCGATCTCAGTGCTGAGCGCTGTGGAAGGCTTGGAGCTACTGGATCCGGAGCTGGAAAGTTACGTAGTGCCTGTAACCATTGCGATTCTCACGGCGCTGTTCCTGGTCCAGCGCCATGGATCGAGCCTGATCGGCGCCTGGTTCGGCCCGGTGATGTCGGTCTGGTTCGGCACCCTGGCATTTCTGGGTATCTGGCATATTTCATCGATGCCGTCGGTCCTGCTCGCGCTCAACCCCATATACGCCATTCACCTGTTTCAGTTGCATGCGCTCATTGGCTTCATGGCGCTGGGGTCAGTGGTACTTGCGCTAACCGGCGCGGAAGCTCTCTACGCGGATATGGGGCATTTCGGCAAAGGCCCTATACGCATTGCATGGATCACTTTCGTCGCCCCGGCACTTGTACTCAATTATTTCGGGCAGGGCGCGATGGTGCTGCAAAATCCATCCACAATCGTCAATCCCCTGTATGGCATGGTCCCCGCCTGGGGCCTGCTGCCAATGATAATTCTCGCGGCCTTTGCAACCGTGATCGCGTCCCAGGCGGTGATATCAGGGGCATTTTCAGTGACCAGGCAGGCGTTCCAGCTCAAGTTATTACCCCGCATCGCGACGATCCATACTTCCGAAAGTGAAGAGGGGCAGATCTACATACCGTTTATCAACTGGATGCTTTTTATCGCCGCGGTATTGCTGGTAATCGGCTTCGGCACATCCAGCGACCTGGCGGCGGCCTACGGCGTTGCCGTGACCGGCACCATGCTGATCGATTCGCTACTGCTGTCGGTCGTGATGCTGCTGTCCTGGACCTGGAACCGTTACGTGACGGCCGCATTCGCACTGGTATTCATTCTCGTCGACATCGCTTTTTTTGCCGCCAATTCCCTCAAGATCCTGCATGGCGGGTGGTTTCCGTTGCTGATTGGCATCGTGATTTTCACGCTGCTGACCACCTGGAGAACGGGCCGCCACATCCTGCTCGCCCGGCTGCAGGCAGGCTCCATGCCACTCGAAACATTCCTGCAGGGGGCCGCCGAGATTACACGGGTTCCGGGTACCGCTGTTTTCCTCACCAGCAACCCCGAGGGAGCGCCACCCGCATTACTGCACAATCTCAAGCACAACAAAGTCATGCACGACACCGTTGTACTGCTGACCGTGCATACCCTGGACCGCCCGACTGTCTCGCCCGGTGACCGCCTTAAAATCAAGGAACTGGAGAAAGGCTTCTATCGCGCCGAACTTGATTTCGGCTATCTCGACAAGCAGGACGTGCCCGGATCACTTGTACTTCTTGCACCCCCGGGCCTGCCACTGAACCCGATGCAGACCTCCTATTTTTTCAGCCGGGAGACACTTATTCCCGCGAGTACACCGGGGATGCAATTGTGGCGCGAATATCTTTTTGCATGGATG
>JAOUDU010000188.1 GCA_029859085.1 Gammaproteobacteria bacterium
ACTTGTGCCCTGACCAATCGAGAGTTTCTTCAACCCCGCAAGCGCACTGGCGGTCAGCGCGCTCTGCTTTTCTTAAAAAAGGAGGTAATTCCACCCCAGCCCCAGGCTGGATAACCGTTGGTTTGCACGGGCCGGTTTTCTCTCAAAAACACACCGTGCTGTCTATGGCCAGACACATTCAGGTCAACCGGGATTGGTGTCCCGTGATCGCACCGCTTCGGCGGACCTGCGCAGCTTCTGTTGCCAGGTGATCAGAAACACTTACCGAAGGAAACAGCACTATGCGGGACCTGAACTACCAACTGAAACTGTTATGCAAGCACAGCCATGAAGGCAGCTTTGAAACCCGGGTGGGCCGGGAGCGCCAGTTGAGCGCCATTGCCAACCAGTTACACGACCTGGGCTTCCGGCAGCTGAAGGCCACGGGCCTCAAACAAAAACATGTCCAGGCCCTGGTGGACGAATGGCTGAAACAAAAGCTGTCCCCAGGGACCATCAAGAACCGGATGAGCTGTTTACGTTGGTGGGCCGAGAAGGTTAACAGGCGGGCCGTCGTGGCCGGCTCCAATGACTTTTATGGGATCCCGGATCGGCAGTTTGTGTCCGACACCAGTAAAGCCAAAGACCTGGCCGAGGAACAGCTCGCCCTCGTCAAGGATGAAAACGTAAGAATGAGCCTGCGCCTGCAACAGGCCTTCGGGCTCAGAAGAGAGGAAGCTATCAAGATCCAACCCCGCTGGGCGGATCGGGGCATGTACCTGCACCTCAAGGCCAGCTGGACCAAGGGGGGCCGGGAACGCACCGTGCCCATCCGCACCCAGGAACAGCGCGCTGTACTGGAACAGGCCAAGCGACTGGCCGGCCTGGGCGCCCTTATCCCTAGGGGACGGAATTATATTGAACAACTAAGGATCTACGAACGCCACACCGCCAATGCCGGGCTATCGAAAATGCACGGCCTGCGCCATGCCTATGCCCAGGAGCGGTATCGGGAACTCACCGGCTGGCCGTCGCCGCATGCGGACGGCCCTACCAAAAAGGCACTGACTCGGGCGCAACAGCAGGCCGATCAGCGGGCCCGGCTGGCCATCAGCCAGGAGTTGGGCCATGTCAGGGAACAAATTACTGCCGTTTACCTGGGCAGGTGATCCCCGTGCAAAGAAACGCCCCCAATCGACTCACCACCCCCGCGTTACAGCCCCCCACCATCCGCGGCCTCAACGAGGCACAGGCCGCCGCCTATGTGGGACTGGGCGTGACGCTTTTTCGAGCGGTCGGCCCGCCCCCCATCCGGGTCCGCCACCGCAATATCTGGGATCGACTTGACCTGGATGCCTGGCTTGACGACTATAAACGTCGAGGGCGGGCCAAGGAGGAAAATCTATGGCCCGAGAAAGAGGACTCTACCAGCGTAAGGACTCGCCCTACTGGTGGATCGACGTCGTCCTGCCGGACGGACGCCGAGTATGCCAGAGCACTAGGCTTCAAGACCGAGACGCTGCCACCGAGTTCCTGATCCGCCTCAAAGCAGACGCATACGATGCACAACAAAAACCACTGCAGCCTGATCGCAGTTGGAAGGAGGCCGTGCTGCGCTACGTCGGTGAACTGGATAACCCCAGCCGCCTCGTATCCAGTCGCGACCACCTGCGGCAACTGGACCCCTTTCTCTGCGAGCTCATGCTCAATGAGATATCGATGGAGTCCCTGCAGCCGTTTATCCGCCATCGCAAGGACGTTGAGGGTGTAACCAACGCGACGGTGAACCGGGCGCTGGAGATTGTGCGCCGTATTCTGCACCTGGCCCGGGATGAGTGGGGGTGGCTGGAACGCTTTCCCCGCATCCGGATGTTGAGTGAACCGAGGCGCCGTGTGCGCTTTCTCTCACGCCAGGAAGCCGATGCTCTGCTGGAGGCACTGTCGGCGCATTTGCGCCCGGTGGTGTCGTTTGGGCTGGCAACAGGTTGCCGCATGGGCGAAATCCTGGACCTGGAATGGCACCGGGTGGATTTTGACCGTCGTGTGGCCTGGCTGGACCACGGCACCACCAAAAACGGCGAGGGACGTGGCATCCCCCTGAACAACGATGCCATTCTCGCCCTCAGGGCGGTCGAGGGAGATCACGGCCGCTGGTGTTTTACGTACCAGGGCAAGCGCATGGAGCGCGTGGGCTCTGGCTGGAAACGTGCCCTCAGGCGGGCCGGGATCACGGCATTTCGATTTCATGATCTGCGCCACACCTGGGCCAGTTGGCATGTCACCAACGGCACGTCATTACAGGAGCTGATGGAGCTGGGCGGCTGGAAGTCGTATGAGATGGTGTTGCGCTATGCGCACCTGGCACCGGATCATCTGAGTCACGCCGCGGCGCGTATAGAGCGGACGTGGAAAATCGTAGAGCAAAACTCTACGAAAACCCTACGTTAGGTGCTGAAGAAGATGGACGCGAATGCGTAAGTCTTTGATTTGATTGGCGCGCCTGGCACGATTCGAACGTGCGACCGCCTGGTTCGTAGCCAGGTACTCTATCCAGCTGAGCTACAGGCGCGGTGAGGGGCGGTACTATAAGGATGATGGCATAGTGAGTCAATAGTTTGCTCAGTCGCCCAGCCAGCGTTCCAGGTAGGGCATCAGCTCCGACAACAGGGGCTCGACCACATTGGCCTGAACCTCGGCCAGCACTGATTCCACGGTCCATGCACTGTAGTCCTCACCGATCAGCGGCTGGTTATCGTCGTAGTTGACGTCAAGCACGATCGCCTTGAAGCCGTTTTCGGCATTGCTCCAGGGTGACCAGGGCGGCTGGCTGCCGCCGTTGGGATCCCCCTGGCGGATAAAGCTGCCCCAGTAATCCACCATCACTCCGGAGATCGCCTCCCGGCTGGCGGCGTTGTCTTCCGTGAACAGCAGATCCTTGAATTGATCCAGCAGGAATGTGTCCCAGTTGCCGAACATGAACGGTATCTCGGACGCGTGGTGCGCTCCGCCCGTCGGGCCGAAATTCAGGGGAAGGGGACTTTTGCCATCGGCGTTGGGTGAGCCCCAGTTGAAGCGGTAGACATAGATATCCGGGTAGTCGTCCAGGGCCCGCAGCCGGGTGGCGATACTGTCTGCGCCGGTCACCCGCCACAGGTCGCTCACGTAGCGACCTACCACCGCCCGCAGCTCCTCGCTCGCGCCGGGCAGCACGTTATAGCCCAGCGGATTGGTGTAGAGCTTGAACTCGTCTTTATTGGTGCCAATCAGCAGGGGCACCTTGCCGGGAAACTCACCACTTTCGAACAATTCATAGCCCGCTGCCGGGATCACGTGGCCATCACCGAAGATGGCAGGCGTACCGGGGTTGTTGCTGATGATTTCCTGCGCGCTCTTGCCCCGCAGGTAAGCTGCCATTTCAGCGTCGGTTCGCGGCCGTTCGGTTACACCCTCCAGCGCCATCAATTCCTCGACCAGCCGTGCTGCCGCGTCGGCCGCCTTGTCAGTGGCGGTGACACTTCCGCCGGCACTTTGCACGATAGCCTTCTGGAACAGGCCACTCGCCTGCTGGATCAGCATCAGGGAGAGAATATCGGCGCCACCGGCAGATTCGCCGTCGGCAGTCACATTGCCCGGGTCGCCGCCAAAGGCGGCGATATTGTCCTGCACCCAGCGCAGGGCGGCGATAATATCGAGGGTACCAAAGTTGCCCGAATTATCGTCGCTGTCGCCGTCCTGCAGCGGCGCGTAATACAGCCAGCCCAGCGGCCCCAACCGGTACTGGATCGTCACCACCACGATATTAGCCTCGGAGGCGAGTTTCGCGCCGTTATATAACGGCCAGTTGGTCGCCCCGGAATTGTTGCCGCCGCCGTGAATCCACACCATCACCGGCAGGTCCCGCTCCTGGCTGCGGGGACGCCAGACGTTGAGATAGAGGCAATCCTCCTGGCCGACATATTGGCCAAAAAAATCGAATTGGGGGCACTCCGGCGGCAGCGCCTGCGCCGCCCGGGTATCGGTCCAGGAAGTCACCTCCCGGGGCGCCTTCCAGCGCAACTCTCCCACCGGGGCCGCGGCGTAGGGCACCCCCAGCCATTCCCAGGTGTCGGCGCGCTCGGAGCCCTGGCCCAGGATCGGTCCGCTGGTCAGGGCGACAGACTCCTCCAGCGGGGCCAGTGCGGGCCCGACCACAGGGGGATGATTGTTGCCATCGGAGCAGGCTGCCAGCAGGGCGGCGGCAAACAGGCAGGTTATGCGGGTCAGCATGGCGGAGTTTCCCGGGTTCTGGTGTGATTTTTAGAGGTCAGGTTTCAGCGCCCCAGCTTACACCGTAGAACGCGGGGTCGTTCAAGCCACTGCCCGGAAACGGCGAAGGCCGGGACCAGCAGTATCGCTGCTTATACCACTGCAGACGCTGCGCAGCGCTTCAGGAGGGATGCCGCAGCACGCCGCCGGCAACCGCACCCCGGTGGGGAGTATCGAGCAGTACCCCGGGGTTCATCATGCCGCTGGGGTCCAGCGCATGGCGGGCGCCGGCGAAAGCCTCGCGAAACAGCGGCGGCACCTGCAGGTCATACCCCATCGGCCGGTGGTCGCGCCCCACCGCGTGGTGGTGGGTGACGGTGCCGCCGAGACTGGTGACCACCTCGTTGGCCGCCAGCTTGATCGTGCGCCAGCGGTCCAGCATGGCCGCCATGTCGCCGGTCTTGCTGCCCATGCAGTAGAACGTGAAATACGGCGCGGGGCCGTCCGGGTATATATGGGTAAAACGACAGCTGAGCATGGGATCGGAGCCTCCGACCTCTTTCAGCACCTTGCCCATACGCTCCCGCACGCCGGCGTAAAACCCATCGAAACGGTCCCAGGTAATCGCCGTTTCGAAGGTGTCCAGGATCAGTCCGGCCGGTGTGAGGTAGTTGCGGTAATACGGCGCCCGCAGGAACTGGTTGCGCCAGTCACCGGCAGCGCCCTTGCGGTGCTCGCCCTCCCCTTCCTGCAATGCCGCCGGCGGCGCCATGGAGCGATCCACGCTGGCCCGGTCCCAGTTGCCGCCGTGATCCGCCACCAGTTCCAGGGCGCGGGCCATCCAGGCCTGCAGCGGGTGGTCGGCGGACTCGAAGGCCAGCACCAGCAGCGCCGTTTTGCCGTCACCCACCCCGTTCATCAGGGCTTCCAGCGGGTCCAGCAGGCGGCAGTTGCTGGGAAACAGGCCGGCCTGGCTGATGGCCCGCACCGCGGCCGCCGCCTGGGGCATACCGGCGAAGGTCACACTGGCGGCGGCGCGAAAGCGCGGCCGGTCCTGCAGCCGCATCCAGGCCCGGGTGATGAAGCCCAGGGTGCCCTCGGAGCCGATCACCATCCGGTCCGGCGAGGGGCCGGCGCCGGAGCCCGGCAGGCGCCGGCTCTCCATCGCGCCCCGCGGTGCCAGCATGCGCACGCTCTCGACGAAATCGTCGATATGGGTGTAATTGCTGGCGAAGTGACCACCCGCGCGGGTGGCGATCCAGCCCCCCAGAGTGGAAAACTCGAAACTCTGGGGATAGTGGCGCAGGGTGAGGTCGTGGGATTTCAGGGCGGCTTCCAGTTCCGGACCCAGGGCGCCCCCCTCGATCAGCGCGGCGCGGCTGGTGCGGTCCACTTCCAGCACCCGGTTGAGATATTGCAGGTCGACGCTGATCACGGCGCCATAATCGCCGCCCACATCGGGTTCCACGCCACCACAGACACTGGTGCCGCCGCCGAAGGGGATCAGGGCCGCGCCGCTGCCGGCGGCGAATTCCATCAGCGCTTCTATATCACTTTCCGTGCGGGGGAAGGCCACCCAGTCCGGCGGGTTGGGCATGGTCCGCTGCTGCATCCGCACCAGGTCGGCGAAGGACTTGCCGTAGCCGTGGGTGATGCGGTCGTAGGGCGTGCGCGACAGGATGGATTGCAGCGCCGCGGGCGCGTCGATGCGCGGGGCGCGCAGCTCAAACTCCGCCAGCGACGGGGCCGGACCGGGGCAACCCCCGCCCTG
>JAOUDU010000189.1 GCA_029859085.1 Gammaproteobacteria bacterium
CACCTGGTCGAACCGGCGGGCTCGTCTCACTCACTGACGTCGCCGAGATCTCCCACTGACACAGCGGGTGATTTCCGCTACGATAGCGCGCTTGTCTCCAAGAATTTATAAGTAGCTCCCTCCATGCTCAACCAGGACGCCCTGTCGCAACTCAAAGGCCTCAAATCCCAGATGGAGGCCGAGAAGGAGCACGCCGAGGCTGTGATCAAGGGTACCCAGAACCGCTATGGTTTCGCGGTGCTCGACGACGGCCGTGAAATTTTCATCCCGCCGGACGAAATGCTGAAAGTATTTCCCGATGACCGGGTGCGGGTCTGCATCCGCCCGGCGAAGGACAACAAGACCATCGCCGATATCGAGAAGCTGGTGGACAGCCCGCTGGGGGATTTCACCGGGCGCTGCGTGCGCAAGGGCAAGGCCGTGTTCGTCGAGCCGGACCTGCAGCAGCTGAGCCGCTGGCTGTTCATACCGCCCCACGCCCGCAACGGCGTCAAGGAGGGCGACTACGTGCGCTGCGCCATCCTGCGTCACCCCATCCGCGACGGCAAACCCCAGGCCAAGGTGCTGGCGGTCATCGGCGATGAGAACACCCCCGGCATCGAGAACCTCTACAGCATGGCCAAGTACCGGCTGTCATCCCAGTGGAGCAATGCGAGCAAGCAGGAAGTGGAACGCCTGGTGGCGCACTGCCGACCCCTGGAAACCGGCAAGCGCCGGGACCTGACGGACCTGGAGTTCATCTCCATCGACACCGTCAAGACCCAGGACATCGACGATGCCCTGTATGCGGAAATCAGTAAGGGTGGCTGGACCCTGTTTGTCGCCATCGCCGACCCCACGGCCTACATCGAGCCGGACAGCGAACTGCACCGGGACATCGCGGCCCGGGGCGCCTCGGTCTACTTCCATGGTGACGTCCTGCCGATGCTGCCGGAAGAACTGTCCCAGGACACATGCGCCCTGTCCGAGGGCAGCGACCGCCCTGCGCTGGTCTGCAAGATAGCTATCAGCGACAGTGGCGAAGTGGGGGATTTCGAGTTTATCGAAGCCACCGTCCGCTCCCGGGGCAAGCTGTCCTACTACGGCGTCGAACGCTACCTCAGCGGCCAGGGCAGCGAACTGATGAGCCACGCCACCCCGCTGGAAGCGCTGTACCAGGTTTTTCGCGCGCTGCGCGCGCACCGGGAAGAGCACGGCCTGGTGATGGAGGACCGGCAGGAATACCGCTGGATCCTGAACGACAGCAAGCAGATCGAGACCATCGAGCCCTACGAGAAACTGTTGTCGCAGAAACTGGTGGAGGAGTGCATGATCGCGGCCAACCGCTGCGCCGGCCGTTTCCTGCGCGACCACGGCGCCAACGGCCCCTTCGTCATCCACCCGGGTATCCGCGCCGACCGGCTGGATGAAGCCCGCAAGTTCCTCGCCATGCACGCACCGGCGGTCGCGGAAGCGGACCCCACCAGCGTCACCGGGTACCGCGACATCATGCGCTGCCTGTCCGCCGCGGAGCACACGCTGCCGCTGCGGGGGATGATCAACCGCCTCCTGACCCGGGCCGAATTGAGTACCCGGCCGGGCCCCCATATGGGAATGGCGCTGGAAACCTACACGAACTGCACCTCACCGCTGCGCAAGTACGTGGACTTCCTGGCGCACCTGCAGATCAAGGCGGTGCTGCAGCAGAAAAATGCGGACCTGGTCAAACCGGAACAACTGGCCGCCCTGGCCCAGTGCCTGCAGAACACCCGCAGCGCCACCCTGGAAGCGGAGCGCTGGCTGGCGGGCAAATACCTGGCGAGGCTGGCGGCCGCGGGCGAAAACGTGACATTCAAGGCGAGGGTGAGCCACGTCAACAGCAGCGGCTTTACGGTGCGGATGGAGGACAACGGACTGGAGGGTTTCGTGGATTTGCGCAAGGACCCCGAGAAGTTCAGCTACGACAAGTGGACCGCCAGCCTGACCAGCACCACCCGCAGGTTCCAGCTGCAACAGGCCGTCGAACTCCGTTTCGTGGGGGTGGATGCGGCCGACCAGTACCGGGCGATGTTCGCGCTGGTGGCGGGATGCGGCCTGAAGCCGCCGAAGCCGGAGGTCAGTGCGGAGGCGAGTCCGGCACCTGGTGGGGAGTCCAGGGCCGAATAAATACCCGATAAAGCGGGGCCCTCCGGCCCTGCTCCATCATTGCCCGGCTAGTGGGCGCGGCGGTCGAGGACTGACGCCTTGCCCGCCCTGGAAATGGCCTGCAAGCCGTCGGCCATGCAGGCCTGGACTTCGGTCACCAGCTGGATCAGCTCCCGCACCCCGAGCGCGCGCAGGTACTGGCCCATGTCCTTGTGACTGTCCAGCGCGACGCTGGAATCCACCAGCCGGAAGGCGTGTATGATCAGCTTCTCACTGGAACTGAACCCCTCCACTTCACCGAATATCAGCTTGGTGAAGGTGTCCACGATCGCCATTTCGCTGACCGGAGCCTCCTGCCTGAAATCGAGCGCGTTTTTCATCATCTTCCCCATTTAGCTGTCGTCCGCCCGGGCGCGTTCGACCGCATACGCCACCAGAGTGTTTGAGTATGGCCGATGGGGAGGAGTCAACTGGTCGAATTTTAGTCAATATTTCACACAAACCGGGCGCAGATCGCCCGATTCGCCCCAAATGGGGCAGGAAATCAGAAGCTGGCGTGCCCGGGGGTACGGGGAAACGGTATCGCGTCCCGCACGTTTTCCATGCCGGTCACGTAATTGAGCAGGCGCTCGAACCCCAGGCCGAAGCCCGCATGGGGCACCGTGCCGTAACGCCGCAGGTCGCGGTACCACCACAGTTCCTGCTTCAGGTGCTCATCCATGCGCGCGTCCAGCACGTCCAGCCGCTCCTCGCGCTGGCTGCCGCCGATAATCTCGCCGATGCCCGGGGCCAGCACGTCCATTGCCGCCACGGTCTCACCATCATCGTTCAGGCGCATATAGAACGCCTTGATGTCCTTCGGGTAATTCATGACCACCACAGGGCGGCCCACGTGCTGCTCTGAAAGGTAGCGCTCGTGCTCGGAAGCCAGGTCCAGCCCCCAGGCCACCGGGAACTCGAAACGCTGGCCGCAATTTTCCAGGATTTCCACCGCCTGGCGGTAGTCCATGCGCTCGAAGTTGCTGTCGATCACCGTGCGCAGCCGGGTAATGACCGTGGGATCGATATGCTGCGCGAAGAAGGCCATATCGTCCTCACGCTCTTCCAGCACCCGGCTGAACACATGCCTCAGGAGGTCCTCCGCCAGGTCGGCGTCATCGCTGAGGTCCGCGAAGGCGATTTCGGGCTCCACCATCCAGAACTCCGCCAGGTGGCGGCTGGTGTTGGAATTTTCCGCCCGGAAGGTGGGACCGAAGGTGTACACCTTGCTCATGGCCAGGCAATAGGACTCCACCTCGAGCTGGCCGGAGACTGTGAGGAACGACTCGCCGCCAAAAAAGTCCTGGCTGAAATCCACTGAACCCGCCGCGGTGCGGGGCGGGTTGGCCAGGTCCAGGGTGCTGACGCGGAACAGTTCCCCGGCGCCCTCGCAGTCGCTGCCGGTGATAATGGGCGTGTTGATCCAGTAAAAGCCGTTGGTGTGAAAATAATTGTGGATCGCGTTGGCCAGGGTGGCGCGCACCCGGGTAATGGCGCCAATGGTATTGGTGCGCGGGCGCAAATGCGCCTGGGTGCGCAGGTACTCGAAGCTGTGGCGCTTCTTGGCGATGGGGTAGGTTTCCGGATCGTCCACCCAGCCCACCACCTGCACCCGGGAGGCCTGGATTTCGACGCTCTGGCCCTTGCCCTGGGACGCCGCCAGTTCACCGCGGACCACCACCGCGCAACCGGTGGAGAGTTTCAGGAGTTCGCTTTCATAGTTGCCGAGCTGCGCCGGCACTACCGCCTGGATCGCATCGAAGCAGGAGCCGTCGTGCACGGCGAGAAAGGAAATTCCCGCCCTGGAATCCCGCTTGCTGCGCAGCCAGCCCCTGACGCTGACCTGCTGCCCCAGGGCCACCTGCCCCTGCAGGAGGCTTTTTACGGTATTGAAATCGGACATGACGCGCGCTGCACCTCTACCTGGCAATACGAGTGATCTTGCTGCCTTCCAGGGTCAGGTTGTACATCAGGCCCTTGTTGGAAAATATGAAGCCTACCACCGATTGCCGCAGTGTGTTGGAGTCGATGCTGCCATCGACCCCGAGCTTGACCAGGGCGACACTGCCATCGACCCCCACCTTCCAGCCGGAACTGTTCTGGAATTTTTTCAGGGCCTCATCGGTCATGAACAGAATGACCTCGGATTTCTTCTGGACGCCCACCTGCAGGCCAAAGGAACCCCCGGCGGTCACGAAATAGGATGTGGGCTTGCCCGGCACCAGCAGGGTACCCTCACCGTACTCGCCGCCCACGCCGAAACCCATCTTCACGATATCGGGGAACACCAGCACACCCGCCGCCTTGTCCAGCAGTTCCCCGGCCTTGTCGGAGTGTGCGCGCAGTTTTTCCAGCGCCGCGAGACTGCCGGTATCGATGGTCTCCTTGCTATCGGCCCGCAGCAGCGGCGCCGGCAGCAGCAACAGCAGGGTCACCAGCGTGGAAATGATCGCGCCGCGCGTCAACTGGAACATCGGTAATTCTCCTTATCATTCTCCCGGCGGGGGTATGCGATTCCCCCGCGTGTCAGCCTGGCACCGCGAGCCCCGGGCACCGGCGCCGGGAATTCTACACCAACACCGCCGTCGGGTGCAGTGACCGGCCGGCACCGCACCGCTGCCGCGGCAAACCCTTGTGGGTGGCGCAAAATACAGATCTAATGACCACCGGCGACACCCTGGATGAGGCGGGCAGGTACAGACATGCGCAAGGACACCATCGAATCCCTCGAACGCGGCAGCTACCTCAGCTTCGCCACCCGCAGGAAATCCGGCGACCTTGTCGCCACGCCGGTCTGGTTCGCCCCGGACGGGGACAGCTACTACCTGTTTTCCGCCGCCGACGCGGGCAAGGTCAAGCGCCTGCGCAATTTCAGCGAGGTTCGCATCGCCGCCTGCACAGTGACCGGCAAACTCACCGGTGAATGGGTGGACACGCGGGCCTTCCTGCTCGACAAGCCCGCCGATACCGCCAGGGCATTGCAGGCGCTGCGCCGAAAATACGGCTGGCAGATGCGCATCGGCGACTGCTTTTCCACGCTCACCGGAAAAATGAATCGGCGCAAGTATATCCGGGTCGAGCGACCCGCCTGGTCAGCGCGCGCCGGCTAGACCCCGGCCAGCTGGGCCTTGCGCACGACCTCCAGCTGCTGCTGGTAATAGGTGATGTCCGACTGCAGGGTGGCGAGGTCGATCGCCTGCTCGATATCGAGGGCGGCGGCACCCAGGTCGTTGAGCCGGTAATAGATCAGGCCGCGACTGAACAGCAGGTGACCGTCTCCGGGCAACAACTCCACCGCCCGGTCGTAATGGCCCAGCGCCGCCTGCCAGTCCCCTGCCGCCGCCGCCTCATCGCCCTGCCAGGCGTGGTAGTAGGGATTCATCTGCCGGTGAGTTTCGACCCGTCCCAGCCAGTACTGCCGCTCCTGTTCGCGCCCCTCCAGGCCGTACAGCACCGCCAGGTTAGTCATGGCCGGGTACTCGGTGGAATCCAGGTCCAGCGCCTGCAGGTAGCTGCGCTCCGCCTCCCGGTGCTGGCCGCTGGCGCGATAGAGGGCGCCGAGATTCACCCACAGGTGGGCATTGGCCGGGCTCAGCTGCAGCGCCCGCACCAGGTGGAACCAGGCGGTTGCGAGCTCGTTGCGCCCCAGCGCGTCCATCGCGATATTGTTGTAGTACAGGGCCTCGGCCTCGCGGTCGCTGAGCTCCCTGGAGCCGGCCATCTCGCGGGAGGGCAGCGGGTCGATATCGACCATGTAGCGGGTGCCGTCCCGCAGCCGCACCGAGACGTTCACATGCAGGCCGACCTGCA
>JAOUDU010000190.1 GCA_029859085.1 Gammaproteobacteria bacterium
CTCCATCAGCAATTGCCACCCGGGCCTTGCCGGTATTTCTTTTGGCAACTTCCTGATCAAGAACGTGGTCGAGGAATTGAGGAAGGAAATGCCGGCGCTGAAAACCTTTGTCACCCTGTCGCCGGTCCCGGGCTTTCGGCGCTGGCTGCTGGAGGCGGACCTGGAGGGCCTGGTGGACGCCGCACTCATACCCCGGGTGAGAGAACCCCTGGGCCGGGTGGTGGAGCAGCCGGTATACGATGCCCTGCTGAAGCTCTGCGCCCACTACCTGCTGCGGGTGAAGTCGCGGGACGCCCCCCTCGACCCGGTGGCCCGCTTTCACCTGGGTAACGGTGCCCGCCTGCACCGTATGCACGGCGGCGCCGACCTGTCGGCGAAGGGCAGGGAGCAGTCGGCGGGGATCATGGTCAACTACCTCTACGACCTCGCGAAAATCGAGGAAAACCACGAGGCGTTCTTCGACCAGGGCAAGATCGCGGTATCGCGCACCATCAGCCGCCTGCTGGATTAGCCGGCGGCCCGGGTTTCTCCCGGTCGGGGTTGCCTGCGATCAGGCGGCGAGGGTCTTCCCGGTGCGACCGGGGGCAGCTTTCGCCGCCTTTTTTGATTTCGTGAGCTTGCGCTTTTTTGCCGGCTGCCCGGGACGTGCCGGTTTGCCGGCCTTCAGTTTGGCGACGACCGCGACGGCCTCGTCCAGGCACTCGCGCATGGTTTCCGGGTCGGGCATCATCAGCCGGTCCGAGGTGAAGGTCAGGCCGACGGTGTCGGCATAGGTGCTCGCGCAGAACATCAGGCCGCAGCCGCTGTACAGGGGTGAGATGCTGGTGAAGCCGTGCACGCGGGCGCCCAGCAGGTAGAGGGGGCGTTCGGAGCCTTTCAACTCCGCCAGGCCCAGGCTGCCCCCTGACATCACCGCCCGGTTGGGGCTGTTTTTCTGGTTGGACAGGCGGCCCAGCCAGGCCAGCAACGGCGCGGGCAGGTTTTCATACAGAGAGCGCAGGCGGAAGCTGGTCAGTTCCGAGTTCTCGATTGACTGCAGCTCCCGGTTCGCGGTGTAAATCGCCTGCAGGCGGCCCACCGGGTAGCTGACCGGGGTGTGCAGCTCGATCTGGTTGATGGCGATACGATTGCCGATCAGTGCGTGCGCACCGGCATTGCGTACATTGACTTCGAGCAGGGCCTGCAGTGACGCGTTGCTGGATTCCCCGTGCCGCTCGAGGTAGCGCCGCATGGCCTCGCCGCAGATGGCCAGGACAGCGTGGGTCAGGGTGGCGCCCGGAACCTTGCGCAGGTAATTATCGAATATTTCCCGCGGGTAGAAAGCGCCCTCGAACACCCGCGCCGAGCTGAGCCGCTGGGCAAAGCGGCTTGGTTTTTCGCCGGCCGCATCATCCTGCGCCATATCCTGCGCCACGCGAATCGACAGGCGGGTGAGTATTTTTGACAGGGTGCGGAAGTTGCTGACCGACTGCAGCGCCAGGCGCACCGAGCGCACCGAGTTGTTCAGCAGTCCCCGCACGACCATTTCCATCGGCTGGGGCGTGCGCCTCGGCACGTGGGCGATGTGCTGGGCCGAGGACTCGTGCTGGCGCGGGTTGGGTGTCTGGGCGTGCGCGGATTGGAACAGTTCCTGCGCGGTGAACTCGTCCATCGCGCAGTGGTGCACCTTGAAATAGATCGCGAAGCTGTTGCGCGGCATGCCTGTCACATTGTGCAGGCCCTCGATGACATACAACTCCCACAGCGGGCGGCTCATATCCAGCGGGCGGGAGTGGAGCCGGGAGGCCTGGATACAGAATTGGCGCCAGTCCCCGGGCTGGGGCAGCGCCAGGTGGCGAACATGGAAATCCAGGTCGAACTTTTCGTCGTTGACCCAGTAGGGATAGTCGATGTCCGCCGGCGTGCGCATGATCTTCTGCTGGAACACCGGGGCGGAGTTCAGGCGGTTTTTTACGTGCTCCCTGATGTGGGTGAAGCGCACCTGCTGCTTGCCGAGACCGGATTGGTCGTACAGGTAGATAAGGCTGATATGGGTGGGACTCTCGGCCTTTTCCATGAAAAGAAAATTCGCGTCTTCGCTGTCGACTTGCTGCATGTCAGTTCAATCCTGTTGTCCCCGGGGCGGGGCTAGATAACGTGGTTGCGTATGTAGGCTCCGGCCTTTTCCAGCGCGTCGCGACTCTCCGGCAGGAATCCCATGGCCTGCCAGACATGGGGCACCTTGCGCCAGATATCCACGCTCACCTCGACGTCGTAGATATGTGCCCGCCGGGCCAGGCGCAGGCTGTCGTCCAGCAGCATCTCACTGTCGCTGACCTGGACATACATGGGTGGCAGCCCGGCAAAATTGCCGTTGATGGGCGACACCAGCGGGTCGTCCGGCGCATTGTCCCCCAGGTAAAGCGGCCGCGGGTTCAGGGCGCGGTTCTTGGGGGCGGGCAGGGCCGTGTCACTGAGGGCATTTTTCCAGCGCGAGGGAGCCTTGTCACTGACGTCGAGCAGGGGCGAGAGCATGTACGCGCAGGCGGGCAGCGGCAGCCCGCGGTCCCTGAGGGCGAGCAGTGTCGACAGGGTGAGGCCGCCACCGGCGGAGTCTCCCGCGATGATGATCCGGGCCGGCTCGACACCCTGGCGCAGCAGCCAGCGGTAGGCCAGTACCGCATCTTCGAGGCAGGCGGGAAAGGGGTGTTCCGGGGCCAGCCGGTAATAAGCCATAAGAGCCCTGGCGTTGGCGTTCCTGCACAACCTGCTGACCATGCCGGTATGGGCGTTGGGCATCCGGATAACATAGGCGCCACCGGGCAGGTACAGCACCACCCGCTCGGGGTCGGAGTTATCCGGGTATACCCATTCCGCCTCGAAATCCGCACGCGGGATCGAGACCGGCTCCCGCCGGGTGCCCCGCGGTATTGCCAGGCGCCCGACGGTATTGTCCATCAGGCTGACCATCTGCCGAAGGCGCTGCAGTGAGCTGATGTACTTGAACATCGGTTTCACGGTCAGGGTGAGCTGCAGGTTGAGGAAATCAGTTTGCCAGCTTTGGCTCTGCATCGACTGCGGTCCTGGATTGGGTGATAGGTATTAACGTGTTCCGGCCTTGCGACCGGAGCGACTTGCCTGCTGTGGCAATTGATACTAGCCCCAATGGAAATCCTGATAAAGCTTGATTTTCACAGTGGAAACCTGCTCTGCAACCGCGTTGCCCCATACGCTCAGTGCTGGTCGAAACCGATTTCCTTGAGGAACCGGGCGATCTCCTTCAGGTACTTGCCCTTGTCCAGGTGCAGCAGGTGGTTGCCCGGGAACCAGTGGATGCGGGGCCTGTCCCAGTGATCCCACAACAGGCGGGCATGCTTGGGCGGGGCCAGCCGGTCGCCGGCCCCGGCGATAACCATCAGGCGCTCTTTCGGGATAAGCGGCTGGTAAGTCAGCGGCGAGTGCACCGCCAGCATATGCCGGGCTTCCCGCACGCTGGTGCCGCTGAGTTTGAGCAGGGACTTGATCGCCAGGTTGATCGGGTACCACTCCAGCACCAGGTCCGGCAGGCTCGCCACCGGTACGTTGGGGATGGAGAAATGCAGCCTGTCTTCCACCGCCGCCAGCAGGGCGGAGGTATAGCCGCCGAGACTGATGCCCGTCACCCCGATCTTGCTGACACCGCGGGATTCCAGGAAGTCCACGAAAATACGGAAGTCGTGCACCGCGTGGGCCATGGATTCATTGAGGTGCGACAGGCCGCCGGAAAACAGGCCGTGCCCGCTGAAGGGGGAGAGCCGCGACCGGCGCCTGCCGTGGTGGGGCAGGGTATACAGCAGGATGTCGTAACCCTGGGCGTAGAACCAGGGCAGCGCGAAAAACAGCCGGTTGAGCCAGTAGGGGTCCGCCATGAAGCCGTGGATAACACAGATGGTGGGCCTCGGGCCGCCGTCGTGGCGCCAGTACTGGGCCACCGCCCGCATGTTGCGCCGCTGTTTGGGATAGCTCTCGCGCAGGGCCGGGTTCACCGTCTTGAAGGGGCTGTCGAAGCTCAGCAACTCGCAGCTGCCGTCGTCTGGCCTGAAGCGGAAGAAACCGGCGGAAGAGGATTTCATCTGCACCCGCGAGGAGTTCGGCTTTTTGAAAAACCTGGCCGGGTCGGCCGCGGTGGCCTTGTTGCGGTAAAAACCGATGGTGGCCATATCCCGTTTCAGCTGCCGCGGCGTAATGCTGGCGGGCAGCGCCAGTGTGCCCAGCATGCCGGCGCCGGCGGTGCGCAGCAGGTAGTCCGCCGCCGCGGTGCCGTCCACGGTGAGTTCCGTGCGCAGGTCGAGCTCAAAATCATCGGGGAATTTGTGGAAGCTGCTCTCCAGGGTCTCCCACCACGGTTGTTCCGGCATGATGCGGCGGGTATGGCTGTAGGTGTTGTTGGCCACGCGTGAGACGGTTGAGGCAATGTCGTACATAAGCTCAGTGTTCCCCCGGGATTGGTGAAAATATCATATGCGGGCGCATCGCCGCGGTAGCTGCCGCCTCAGGCGGTACTCGCCATGCGCCGGCGCAGGAACGCGATCTGCGTCGCCAGCGGCAGGTCCTTGGGACAGAAGTCCTCGCAGCCCAGCAGGGTCATGCAGCCAAACACGCCCGATTCATTCCCGACCAGCTCGTAAAACTCCGCGTCCGTGCGTTCATCCCGCGGGTCGAGCCGGAAGCGGGTGATCTGGTTGAGCCCCACCGCGCCGACGAAATCCTCGCGCATCTGCGCCGTGCCGCAGGCGGCCACACAGCAACCGCATTCGATGCAGCGCTCGAGCTCGTAGATCTGCTCGGCAAGCTCCGGCTCCATGACCTGCTCCATGGTGTCGATATCCACGCGCTCCAGGCCCTCGCTGTGGATCCAGGTCTCAAGCCGCTCCGACATGCCGCGCATCCACGTGCCGGTATCGACCGACAGGTCGCCGATCAACCTGAACGCCGGCAGGGGCGCCAGGGTGATGCGCTCCGGCAGGTCGCGGGTCAGGGTGCGGCAGGCCAGCCCCGGGCGACCGTTTATGATCATGCCGCAACTCCCGCAAATACCGGCGCGGCAGACGAAATCAAACTGCAGGGAGGGGTCCTGTTGCTCGCGGATCTCGTTGAGGGCGATAAACAGCGTCATCGCATCCGCCTCCTCCACCTCGAATGCCTGCAGGTGCGGCTCGCTGGCCGGGTCCACCGGGTTGTGGCGCAGCACCTGTATCTGCAGCGTGCGGCGCGCCTGCCGCAGGGGGATCTGGTTCATGCGTCGTCTCCCAGGCGCTGGTTGTCCCGGCGCAGGTGTTCCGGCAGCAGGTGCCGGAAGGGCATCAGCGCCTGCTGCCGGGCGTGCCTGTCGGCGCCGGGCAAAGTCTCGAGGATCTGTTCTATCTGCTGCTGGCGCGAGGCGGTGTCCGGGTGCTCGATATAATCCCTGGCGCCATAGCCGCGCCAGCCGGGCGGCAGTTCCATCCGCATGATATCCAGCGCCTCGTAGTCGAGTACCGGTAGCTCGGCCTCCTCACCGGGCCAGCGGGCCAGGGTGCGGCGCATCCAGTTGAGGTCATCGCGCCGCGGGTAGTCCGCGCGGTAGTGGGCGCCGCGACTCTCGGTGCGCTGGAGGGCGCCGTAGGCCACACACAGGGCCAGCTTGAGCATGCGCTGCAGGCGGTACGCCGCAACCAGTTCCGGGTTGGGTCCGGGCGCATTGCTGCGCAGGCCTATATTGCGGCTGCGCCGCAACAGGTCCTGCAAGGTGGCAACCGCCTGCTCCAGTCGATCACTGTGCCGGAAGATTCCCACCTGGGCGGTCATGGTTTCCTGCATCAGCCGGGTCAGCTCGAAGGCGCTCTCGGTACCGCCGCCGGTAATGCTTGCGAGGCGGGCGCGTTCCCGCCGCCCGAACTCGTGCACCAGGCTGGTGGAGAGCGTCAGCTCGCCCGCGGTGGAGTCGCAGTAGTCGGCTATGGCGTCGCCCACG
>JAOUDU010000191.1 GCA_029859085.1 Gammaproteobacteria bacterium
GTTCCAGGGAGAGGGGTTTGATGACCTGTTCCGGGCCGCGAAAGAGTCGTTTGGCAAGGTCCTGACCCGCAAGCCCAAAGCCTCCCGGCCCCGGTCCCGGGAGGTATACCTGGTGGCCAGCGCCTTTCGGGGCGAATAGGCCGCTGCCGATCAGCCCTGGCCGGGGCCGGTTTTACCCGACTATCCCCGATACAGGCCATCATCCGTCCAGGTGGCCTTTTACCGGGGGCTTCACCCGGCTGGCTTGAAACGTGGAGAGATGGCCCCAAGTATAGTAAATTGACGGTTTGGCCGTGCCGACTGGCGGGCCCACCCGAAACCCCAGGAGAGGTTAACGTATTGAACGATATGGTGAAAAACTTACTGCTTTGGCTGGTGATCGCCGCTGTGCTGCTGTCGGTGTTCAACAACTTCAACATGAAGACCCAGTCCGAGCAGGTGGGTTACTCCGAGTTTATCCAGGAGATCCAGGGCGACCAGGTGAAACGGGTCGTGGTGGATGGCCTGACGATTTCGGGTGAGCGCGTCGACGGCTCCAGTTTCGAGACTATCCGCCCGATGGTGGAGGACCCGAAGCTGATCGATGACCTGCTGGACCACAATGTTGTCGTGGAGGGCCGCAAACCCGAGCAACAGAGCGTCTGGAGCCAGTTGCTGGTGGCCAGCTTCCCGATCCTGATCATTATCGCCGTGTTCATGTTTTTCATGCGCCAGATGCAGGGTGGCGGCGGCGGCCGCGGCGGCCCCATGAGCTTCGGCAAGAGCAAGGCCCGCCTGCTGGGCGAAGACCAGATCACCACTACTTTCGCCGATGTGGCGGGAGTGGACGAGGCCAAGGAGGACGTCAAGGAACTGGTGGAGTTCCTGCGCGACCCCAGCCGTTTCCAGAAACTGGGGGGCCGCATTCCCCGGGGTGTCCTGATGGTGGGACAGCCGGGCACCGGCAAGACCCTGCTCGCCAAGGCTATCGCCGGCGAGGCGAAGGTACCGTTCTTTACCATCTCCGGTTCCGATTTCGTCGAGATGTTCGTGGGTGTGGGCGCATCCCGGGTGCGGGATATGTTCGACCAGGCCAAGAAGCAGGCGCCCTGCATTATTTTTATCGACGAGATCGACGCGGTGGGTCGCCATCGCGGCGCCGGCCTCGGCGGTGGGCACGATGAGCGGGAGCAGACCCTCAACCAGTTGCTGGTGGAGATGGACGGCTTCGAGGTCAACGACGGCGTGATCGTGATCGCCGCGACCAACCGTCCCGACGTGCTCGACCCCGCCCTGCTGCGCCCCGGGCGCTTTGACCGCCAGGTGGTGGTCGGCCTGCCGGACATACGCGGCAGGGAACAGATACTCAAGGTGCACATGCGCAAGGTGCCCCTGTCCGAGGATGTGGAAGCGAGCAAGATTGCCCGCGGCACCCCCGGCTTTTCCGGCGCCGACCTCGCCAACCTGGTGAACGAGGCCGCCCTGTTCGCGGCCCGCTCCAACGTGCGCACCGTGGGTATGAGCCAGTTCGAGATGGCCAAGGACAAGATCATGATGGGCGCCGAGCGCAAGTCCATGGTCATGTCCGAGGACGAGAAGCGCAATACCGCCTATCACGAGGCGGGGCACGCCATAGTCGGTCGCCTCCTGCCGGAGCACGACCCGGTCTACAAGGTGAGCATCATTCCCCGCGGCCGCGCCCTGGGTGTGACCATGTTCCTGCCGGAGGAGGACCGCTACAGCCACAGCCGGCGCTTTATCGTCAGCCAGATCTGCAGCCTGTTCGGCGGGCGCATCGCCGAGGAGATGACCCTGGGCAAGGATGGCGTGACCACCGGCGCCTCCAACGACATCCAGCGGGCAACGGAAATTGCCCGCAATATGGTCACCCGCTGGGGCCTTTCGGAAAAGATGGGTCCGCTGATGTACGACGAGGTGGACGAGCAGGTGTTCCTCGGGCGCAGCGCCGGCCAGACCCACAAGGCCCTGTCCGGCGAGACCGCGAAGATGATCGATGAGGAAGTGCGCAAGATCATCGACGAGTGTTATGCGAAAGCCCAGAAACTGCTGGAAGACAATGTCGACAAACTGCATGCGATGGCGCGCGCGCTGATGCTGTACGAAACCATCGACGCGAACCAGATCGACGATATCATGGCGGGCCTCGAGCCCCGCGAGCCCGCAGACTGGGGCGGTGATGCCGGCAGTGACAACCCTGGCGCGGGCACCGCGAAACTGCGCAAGGATACCGGCAGTCCCATCGGCGGTCCGGCCAGCGAGCACTGATTTCCGGCCCGGATCTTGGCCCCCGGACACAACACCCCGGCACTCGATTGTGCCGGGCGCTCCCTCGAGCTGTCGCGCCCGGCCATAATGGGCGTCATCAACACCACCCCCGACTCCTTTGCCGATGGCGGCACCCTGTACCGGTCGGCTCGGCTTGACCTCGATCTCGCGCTGTCCCGGGCGCGGTCGATGGTGGCCGAGGGTGCGGCGATACTCGATATCGGCGGCGAGTCAACCCGTCCCGGCGCAGCCGCGATCGGGATCGACGAGGAAATGGATCGCGTCCTGCCCCTGCTGGAGCGTATTGTCGCCGAGCTGGATGTGGTCGTGTCCGTCGACACCAGCTCGCCCCGGCTGATGACGGCCGCCGCCGCGCTGGGGGCAGGGCTGCTCAACGATGTGCGGGCGCTGGGCCGCGAGGGCGCGCTGGAGGCGGCTGCGGCCACGGGCCTGCCGGTCTGCCTGATGCATATGCGCGGAGAGCCCGATACCATGCAGCGGGGACCGAGTTATGCCGATGTGGTGGCCGAGGTGGAGGCCTTCCTGCGGGAACGGGTCGCCGCCTGTGAGGCCGCCGGCTTCACCCGGCAGCGCTTGCTGCTTGATCCCGGGTTCGGTTTTGGCAAGACGGTGCAGCATAATCTGCAACTGCTGGACGGCCTGCCGAGGCTGGCAGGGCTCGGCCTGCCCCTGCTGGTGGGGCTGTCGCGCAAGTCGATGATCCAGCAGCTGATCGGCCGCCCGGTGGCCGAGCGCCTGCCGGCCAGCCTCGGCCTGGCGGTACTCGCTGCGGAACGCGGTGCGGCTATTATCAGGACACACGACGTGGCCGCGACGGCAGACGCGGTGGCCATGTGGACGGCGTTGAAAACAGTGGGGGAAAAATGAGCAAACGCTATTTTGGTACGGACGGTATTCGCGGCCTGGTGGGCGAGGCGCCGATCACCCCGGATTTCATGCTCAAACTGGGCTGGGCCAGCGGTCGGGTATTTGCCCGGGAGGCCGGCGGCGAGGGCCGTTGTACGGTCATCATAGGCAAGGATACCCGGGTGTCCGGGTATATGTTCGAGTCGGCGCTGGAGGCGGGCCTGGTGGCGGCGGGCGTCAATGTCAAATTGCTGGGGCCGATGCCGACGCCGGCGGTAGCCCTGATGACCCGCACCCAGGCCGCGGTGGCCGGTATAGTCATCAGCGCGTCGCACAACCCGTTCTACGACAACGGCATCAAGTTCTTTTCCGCTGCGGGCTCCAAGTTGCCGGATGAGACCGAGCTGGCCATCGAAGCCGAGCTGGAGCTGCCGATAACGACAGTGCAGTCCCGGGAGATAGGCAAGGTGCTGCGGGTGGTGGACGCCGCCGGGCGCTACATCGAGTTCTGCAAGTCCACGGTGCCGGAGGGCTTCAACCTCCGCGGCATGCGGATTGCCGTTGACTGCGCCCATGGTGCGACCTACCACATAGCCCCCAGCGTATTCAGCGAACTGGGTGCGGATGTCATCAGCATCGGTGTGCAACCCGATGGCTTCAACATAAACGAGGGCGTCGGGTCCACCGATACCGCCGCGCTCTCGGCATTGGTGCGGGAGCGCGGGGTGGACCTTGGAATCGCGTTCGATGGCGATGGTGACCGGGTCCTGTTCGTGGACGCCGATGGCGAACTGGTGGACGGGGACGAGTTGATCTACATGATTGCGATGTATCGGCTGGGCAGCGGCTATGGTGACGCTGGCGTGGTCGGTACCCTGATGTCCAACCTCGGCCTGGAACTGGCCCTGCGGGCCGAGGGGCTGGAGTTTGCCAGGGCCCAGGTCGGCGACCGCTATGTCAAGGAGGCGATGGAGGCCCAGGGATGGTTCCTCGGGGGAGAGTCCTCGGGACATATTATCTGCTCGGACGTGACCACTACCGGCGATGGTATCGTCGCGGCCCTGCAGGTGCTGATGGCCCTGAAGGATTCCGGCAAGAGCCTGGCGGGGTTCCGCTCGGGTATGAAGAAGCTTCCCCAGCGCATGATCAATGTGACAGTCGCCGGCAAGGTGGATCTCGGGGACTACCCCGCGGTCGCCGCGGCCGTGGGGCGGGTTGAGGCCGGGCTGGGTGAGCGCGGTCGGGTGTTGCTGCGGCCCTCCGGCACCGAACCGAAGATCCGGGTCATGGTCGAGGGGGAGGATGCCGCCGAGGTGGATGCCCTTTGTGCCGAGCTGGCGGCCGAGGTGGAGCGCCTTGTAACCCAGCGGTAACTTGGGTAAGATTGCGCCGCTTTTTCTGCCGGGAGGTAGTATGCGCCAGAAGCTTGTTGTGGGTAACTGGAAGATGCATGGCTCCCGGGCCAGCGTGGCTGACCTGCTGGATAAAATAGTGGCGGCAATGCCGGCCGCGGCGCCTGGTGTCGCCGTCTGTCCCAGCTACGTGCACCTCTCGCAGGCGATCCAACTCTGCGCCGGATCGGCTGTCGCAGTCGGAGGCCAGGATTGCAGCCATATGCAGTCAGGGGCCTATACCGGTGAAGTTTCGGCCCAGATGCTGGCTGATCTTGGCTGCCGCTGGGTCATTATCGGCCACTCCGAGCGTCGCCAGTATCATTCCGAGTCGGATAGCCTGGTTGCGGCCAAGCTGGGTGCGGCGATGGCGGCGGGTTTGCAGGTCATCGTCTGCGTCGGGGAAACCCGTGAGCAGCGCGAGAGCGGCGAGGCCGAGGCGGTGGTAGCCAGCCAGCTGCGGGGTGCGCTCGATGGCCAGGCCAACCTGGCCGGTCTGGTGGTAGCATACGAGCCGGTGTGGGCGATAGGGACGGGGCTGACCGCCAGTCCCGACCAGGCCCAGGCGATGCACGCATTCATTCGCGGCTGCCTGGCCGGTGTGGCCGGCATCGATGCAGATGCGACCCGGGTGCTTTACGGCGGTAGTGTAAAGGCCGGGAACGCGGCGGAGTTATTCGCCAGGCAGGATATTGATGGCGCCCTGGTAGGGGGCGCGGCACTGGACGCCGGGGATTTCCTGGCTATTGTCGGAGCCGCACAGGCGTGAAACAGGCGCATAAACGCACGTATTGAGGTGCCCCCCGGGGCGATGAGTATATGGAACAGATTATATTGGTAGTGCACCTGCTGGTAGCCCTGGCTATTATCGGCCTGATCATGCTGCAGCAGGGCAAGGGCGCGGACATGGGCGCCTCGTTTGGTGCCGGCGCGTCCCAGACCCTGTTCGGTTCGAGCGGCAGCAGCAACGTGTTGACGCGTGCCACGGCCTGGCTGGTGGCGCTGTTTTTTGTCAGCAGTTTCAGCCTGGCATTGCTCGCCAACCAGAGATCGGGCGCCGCCAGCGACCTCGACCTGGAAATACCGGCCGCGGTAGAGCCCGCGGCGCCGGCACCGGCACAGGAGCTGCCGGTGATCGAGCAGGATGCACCAGCGGTGGCAGCGCCCGGAACGGACCTGCCAGAGCTGGATAAGTAGTAACAAGCCGAAGTGGTGGAATTGGTAGACACGCTATCTTGAGGGGGTAGTGAGCTATGCTTGTGCGGGTTCGAGTCCCGCCTTCGGCACCATCTTTAATCAATGCCCCGCGCTGACGCGGGGTGCTTGTGCGGACCTGCGCGGCCCGGTTGACTCCCGCCTTCGGCACCATCTTTAAAGCCCCGCCAGGGGTCATTTCCAGCCCGGAAGAAGCGGCAAAATATAGTCGAAATTCCC
>JAOUDU010000192.1 GCA_029859085.1 Gammaproteobacteria bacterium
GCGCATCCGTCGGCCCCGGAAAACAACCGGACTACCTCAACGCGGTGCTGCGACTCGATACCGACCTGCCGCCAGCGCAATTGCTCGAGGCGTTGCAGGCTATTGAACATGCCCAGGGCAGGGTCCGCACCATACGCTGGGGGGCGCGCAGCCTGGACCTCGACATTCTGCTGTACGGTGACCAGCAGATCGCGACACCCGACCTGACAATACCCCACCCGGCGCTGGGGCAGCGCAATTTCGTGGTGTATCCGCTGGCGGAAATCGCCGGACCAAATTTGGTGCTGCCGGATGGAACAGATCTTGGTACATTGATTGCCCGATGCCCGCCCGGAGACCTGGTCAAGACCAGGCTGCGACCCAAACAGGATGCCATCGTCCCCGGGGACGTGGAGTGACTAGAGGCCAAGCCCAGCCAATGCCCGATACTTCGGCTGTCGAGATCAACCTGAAAGGACGCAAGCCACCTGCATACATTGCAGTGGAAGGCCCCATCGGCGTGGGCAAGACCACCCTGGCCAAGCGCCTCGCCGCCAGCTTCAATTACCAGACCCTGCTGGAGCAGGCCGACGAAAACCCGTTCCTGGAACGGTTTTATCGCAACCGCAAGCAGGCGGCGCTGGCGACCCAGCTGTTCTTCCTGTTCCAACGCTCCCAGAAAATTCACGACCTGCGCCAGTCCGACATCTTCGAGCCGGTGCGGGTGGCAGACTTCCTGATCGAGAAGGACCCCCTGTTTGCCCGGGTCAACCTGGACCGGGACGAGTTCCAGCTCTACCAGAAGGTCTACCGGCAACTGACGATCGATGCACCCAGGCCCGATCTTGTCATCTACCTGCAGGCTTCTCCCGACGTGCTGCTGGAACGTATCGAAAGCCGCGGAATCGCCGCTGAAAAGGCGATAGCCCGCGACTATCTCGAGCGCCTGAACGAAGTGTACAGTGAGTTCTTTCTATATTACGATGACGCGCCCCTGCTGATCGTCAATGCCAGCGAACTCGACCTGGCCAACAGCGAGGCCGACTACATTCACCTGGTGGACTACCTGCTGGAGATCCGCAGCGGTCGTCACTACTTCAACCCCACTTTTTTCGGATAGCTATGACCAAGGTAACTATCAGCACCCTGGGCAAGATGAAAGCAGCGGGAGAGAAATTCGTCTGCATCACCGCCTATGACGCCACCTTCGCCAGCATCATCAGCGAGGCCGGGGCGGAGACCATCCTGGTAGGGGACTCACTGGGCATGGTATTGCAGGGGCATGACAGCACGATCCCGGTCACAATAGACCACATGAGCTACCACACCGAGTGCGTGTGCCGGGCGGCAAACGGGGCGCTCGTCATCGCCGATATGCCATTTATGACCTACAGCACTCCCGACCAGGCCATGGCCAACGCCACCCGGCTGATGCAGGCCGGCGCCCAGATGGTGAAAATGGAGGGCGGGACCTGGCTCAGCGGCACTATCAGCAAACTGGTGGAGCGCGGCATCCCGGTGTGCGCCCACCTTGGCCTCACCCCCCAGTCGGTAAACACCTTCGGCGGTTTCAAGGTGCAGGGCCGCACACCCAAGGAGGCCAAATCCATCCTCGCCGACGCCGTCGAGATCAAGGATGCGGGGGCCAGCCTGCTGGTGCTGGAATGTATACCGGCCGATCTGGCCAGCGACATCAGCCGCAAGCTGGATATTCCCGTCATCGGCATCGGTGCCGGCCCCGGCACCGATGCCCAGGTACTGGTCATGCACGACCTGCTGGGCCTCTCGCGCCACACCGCCCGTTTTGTCCAGAACTTCATGGAGGGCCAGAGCACAATCCAGGGAGCCCTGAAAGCGTTCGTGGATGCGGTGAAGGCCGGGAAGTACCCCACCGAGGAGCATTCCTACCGCTGAGCCGAGCCTGTACCGCTTCCCGGAAAGGCTTTTACCGCTATACTGCCTGCGATATACGGTATGTGAGCATTCACTCCAAAATGATCAGGCCCGGACCTGGTACCTATCAAAAACCCGCTGCTTCCGGTAGCGGATCGCGTGAACTTTTCATTAAATTTCGTTGCCGGGCCCAGAACCTTGGTTCATACTTCCGGTCCCCCGGCAGCCCGGTTGCGCCGCGGGGTGGCAGGCCCGTGATTTCTATTGGTTTAGCATCACCGTTCCGTATGCAGGGATGAGGTCGATATGCGAACTTACAGCAGCAACGCGCAGTTACAGTCAGCTCTCCAACGCTTTCGCCAGAATGGCCAGAGCATTGCTTTCGTTCCCACCATGGGCAACCTGCATGAGGGCCACATCAACCTGGTGCGCAAAGCCCGGTCGGTGTGCGACGTGGTCGTCGTCAGCATTTTTGTAAATCCCCTGCAGTTCGGCCCCAACGAGGATCTCGATGCCTACCCCCGCACCATGGCCGCGGACAAGGAAAAGCTGTTCAGCGAGGGCGTACAGGTGCTGTACGCGCCGGAGGTCACGGAAATTTATCCCGAGGGCATGGCCATCCAGACCCAGGTAAGGGTCCCGGACCTGTCCGATACCCTCTGCGGCAGCAGCCGCCCGGGGCATTTCGACGGTGTTACCACCGTTGTCGCCAAGCTGTTCAACATTGTGCAGCCCGATGTCGCGGTGTTTGGCGAGAAGGATTACCAGCAGCTCTCGATCGTGCGCAAGATGGTCAGGGACCTGTGCCTACCGGTGCGTATTGTCGGGGTCGCGACCACCCGGGACGAGGATGGCCTGGCCAAAAGTTCCCGCAATGGTTACCTGTCGCCCGAACAGCGGCATATCGCCCCTGTCATTCACCAGACCCTGAACAGCTGCCGCGAGGCTATCGCCTGCGGTTTCGACAATTTCCTGCAGCTTGAATCCCACGCCCGGATGAAGCTGCTGCAGGCCGGGCTGGAACCCGATTACTTTGCGATCCGGGATGCCAGCACCCTGCGGGCGGTCACCGAAAACACCGAGGAAATCGCGATCCTCGCCGCCGCCCGGCTCGGCTCAACCCGCCTGATCGACAATGTGCGTATTGCCCTCAACCCGGTTTCCGACTGGGGTATGCTCGCGGGCGGTCACTAGTTCCCGGCGCCGGCCCCCGGCCGGCCGCCCGATTTCACAGTGCCGGACCCCGCCTCGCTTGCTTCGCCGCACAGGCGCAGTATCATCCCAGACTCATCAATAATTACCACGGGGAAAGGTCGCCATGTCTGAATTTCCTATCCATCCTGTACCGCCGAACTTCAAGGACGCCCATATCGACGCCGCGCAATACCAGGCGATGTACCGGCGATCCATCACCGACCGCGATGGCTTCTGGGGCGAGAAAGCCAACGAATTCCTGTCCTGGGAAAAACCCTGGGACACAGTAACGAGCGGCGACTTTGGCAGCGGCGAGTCCCGGTGGTTCTCCGGCGGCAAGCTCAACGTCAGCTACAACTGCATCGACCGGCACCTGCCGCAACGCGCCAGCCAGACCGCCTTCATCTGGGAGGGCGACAACCCGGCCGACAGCAAGCACATCAGCTACGCCGAGCTCAAGCAACAGGTCTGCAAGCTCGCCAACGCGCTGAAGGCGCGGGGTGTGGGCAAGGGCGACCGCGTGTGCATCTATATGCCCATGATCCCGGAGGCGGCCTATGCCATGCTCGCCTGCACCCGCATCGGCGCGGTGCACTCGGTGGTATTTGGCGGGTTCTCGCCGGAAGCCCTGAAGGACCGCATCCTCGATTCCGACTGCCAGACGCTTGTCACCGCCGACGAGGGTGTGCGCGGCGGCCGCGCTATCCCGCTGAAAGTGAATGCGGACAAGGCGCTCGAAGCCTGTCCCAATGTGCACACCTGCCTGGTGGTGCGACGCACCGGCGCAGATGTCGCCTGGCAGACCGGCAGGGATATCTGGTACCACGACGCCACCGCGACAGCCCCGGGGGAGTGCCCACCCGAGCCGATGGATGCGGAAGATCCCCTGTTCATCCTCTACACCTCCGGCTCCACCGGAATGCCCAAGGGCGTGCTCCACACCACCGGCGGCTACCTGCTGCAGGCAGCCATGACCTTCAGGTATGTGTTCGACTACCGCGAGGGTGAGATCTTCTGGTGCACGGCCGACGTGGGCTGGGTCACCGGCCACACCTATATCGTGTACGGTCCGCTGGCCAATGGCGCCACCTCGCTGATGTTCGAGGGAGTGCCCACCTATCCCGATGCCGGCCGCTGCTGGGAAGTCGTCGACAAGCACCGGGTAAACACCTTCTATACCGCTCCCACCGCCATCCGCGCGCTGCATGCGGTGGGTGACGAGCCGGTCAAGCGCAGCTCTCGCGCCAGCCTCCGCCTGCTGGGTACCGTGGGCGAGCCGATCAACCCGGAAGCCTGGGAGTGGTACTACCAGGTCGTGGGGGATTCGCGCTGCCCGATTGTGGATACCTGGTGGCAGACCGAAACCGGCGGCCACATGATCACCCCCCTGCCCGGCGCGACTGCCCTCAAGCCCGGCTCCGCCACCCTGCCTTTTTTCGGGGTGGAACTGGCCCTGCTCAACGAAGAGGGCGCCGAGATCGACGGCCCGGGGGCGGGCTACCTGGTCATAAAATCCTCCTGGCCCGGCCAGATTCGCAGCGTGTACGGCGACCACCAGCGCATGATTGACACCTACTTCAGCCACTACCGCGGCTACTACTTCACCGGGGATGGCGCTACCCGCGATAAGGACGGTTACTACTGGATCACTGGCAGGGTGGATGACGTGCTCAATGTCTCGGGTCACCGCATGGGCACCGCCGAGGTGGAGAGCGCGTTGGTACTGCATGAGAAAATCGCCGAGGCGGCGGTGGTCGGCTTCCCCCACGACATCAAGGGCCAGGGCATCTACGCCTATGTCACCCCGATGCAGGGCGTCGAACCGGACGAGGCATTGCGGGCGGAGCTTATCGCCCTGTGCGTCCGGGAAATCGGCCCCATCGCCAAACCGGATATTATCCAGTGGGCACCGGGCCTGCCGAAAACCCGCTCGGGCAAGATCATGCGCCGTATCCTGCGCAAAATCGCCGAGAATGAACTCGGCAGCCTGGGTGACACCAGCACCCTGGCCGACCCCGCGGTGGTGGACAACCTGGTGGCGAATCGCCCTAAGTGAACGATTCAGGCCCCGCGCGCCGCTCCTGCTTGAGCATGCCGCAAGCTGCGATAAACTCTGCCCAGGCCGCGGGCCATGTCGATCACCGCAAACCGCGGCCCGGAACCTGCCAGCGCCGACTGAAATCGGGGTAAATCCGTTTCCAGGTCCGGGCACTGCTGCTGCAGGCGCCGGTAAAACTCCGCCCTCGCCAACCGGTAGAATTCCAGGTCGATGGCGTTGAGTTCCTCGATACGCGCGATATGGCGCGGTTCAAATTGCAGTGGGGCCTGCGGGTCGCTGCTGTTGCGGGAACGATACAACGGCCACTGTCGCCACCCGAGCTGCCGCCGGAACAACAGCAGGGAGCGGTCGATATCCTCGGTCAGGCCAAAGCCGCTGAACTGCGATTCGAGCAGGGCCATCGCCCGGGTCGCCAGGGCAGCGGGATCGCCGGCAGGGAGCGCGTAGTCGCCCTCTCCCAGCACGATACGGCACTGGAAGTTGTGCAACTGGATCCGGTCGCTGCCCAGGAATGCATCGAGATCGAACTGCCCGTCCCTGGCAGGGGAGTACAGCCGCGGGCTCTTGCCCTCGCTGACATGCCGGCAGAAGGACTTGACCCGTTCCAGCGGGTGCCGCAGCAGCGTGACCGTGGGCATCGCATCGACTTCGCTGCAGCCGGTCAACCGCGGCGCGTGGCCCGTGCAGATGGCGATGCGCTTCCTCGCCGCAGGCGACAGCCGGCCAAAGCGCTGCCGGTCCGCCTCGATATTCCCCGAGAACACAAACTGCCGACGCAACAGGTAGGGTCGCA
>JAOUDU010000193.1 GCA_029859085.1 Gammaproteobacteria bacterium
GACGCCGGACCGATGGCCCATCCTGTGCGACCGGAGGCGGTGATCGAGATCAACAACTTCTACACCCTGACAGTCTACGAAAAGGGGGCGGAGGTGGTCCGCATGATCCACACGCTGCTCGGCCCGGAGGTTTTCCGCAGGGGCTCAGACCTGTATTTCGAGCGCCACGACGGCCAGGCGGTAACCTGCGAGGATTTCGTGCGCGCTATGGAGGACGCCAGCGGCGTGGACCTGCAGCAGTTCCGCCACTGGTACTCCCAGGCCGGCACCCCTGTGCTGACTGTGCGCGACGAGTACGATGCCGCGCGGGAGCGCTACACCCTGCATGTCACCCAGTCCTGCCCGCCGACCCCGGGCCAGCCCGATAAGCAGGCCTTCGTGATACCGCTGGCGATGGGCCTGCTGGGTGACGCCGGCAACCTGCCCCTGCAGCTGGCCACGGGAGGGCCGGGCCCCGAGACGGCCGATAACACGCACCAGGTGCTGATCGTCGACCAGCCACAGCAGAGTTTTGTCTTCGAGCAGGTGCGGGAGCGACCGGTGCCTTCGCTGCTGCGGGGCTTTTCCGCACCGGTGCGGCTCGACTACAACTTCAGCAAGGCCGACCTGTGCGCGCTGATGAGCCGGGACGACGACGGTTTCGTGCGCTGGGACAGTGCCCAGGCCCTGGCCACCCGGGTCATCAATGAGGTGGAGGCGCAGATCCGGCAAAGTGCCGCCGCGGTCGTTGATCCGCTGCTGATCGAGGCCTGCCGCGGCCTGCTGTGCGACGAATCCCTCGATCCCGCGATGGTGGCGGCGATGCTGACCCTGCCGGGGGAGGATTACCTGGCGGAATTGGCAAGCCACGCCGGGGGCGCGAATGTCGATACCATTCACAACGCGCGCTGGACCGTCCAGGCGCAGATCGCCCGGGCCTGCCAGGCGCAGCTGCTCGATTGCTACCAGCGCCTGGCCAGTACCGCCGACTACGCGCCGTCCCCCGGACAGGTCGCCGCCCGCAGCCTGCGCAACACCTGCCTGGAGTTCCTCGCCTGTGCCCGGGACCTGCAACCGGACCTGGCCCCGCGCCAGTTTGCCCAGGCGCACAACATGACCGACCGGCTGGCAGCCCTGCGGGCCATCGTGTTCTACGGCAATGAAGCCCGGCGCGAGCAGGCCCTGGAGCGGTTCCATAGCGACTGGCGTCACGATGCCCTGGTGATGAACCAGTGGTTCGCGGTGCAGGCCGCGATGCCGCTGGGGGATACCCTCGAGCGGGTGCAGGGGCTGTTGTCACACCCGGATTTCGACCTGCGCAACCCCAACAAGGTGCGCTCCCTGGTGGGCGTGTTCGCCGGCCAGAACCCGGTGCAGTTTCATCGTATCGACGGCGCGGGCTACCGCTTCCTGGCCGACATGGTGCTGCGCCTCAACGGCGCGAACCCGCAGTTGGCCTCGCGTTTGCTGGGCCCCCTGAGCAAGTGGCGCAACTACCGCGGCCGGGCCGAACTGATGTGCGCCCAGCTGCAGCGCCTGGCGGCGCAGCCTGACCTGTCACCGGATGTATTCGAACTGGTGAGCAAGTCCCTGGCCGGGCGCGAGTAGGGGCTGGCGGCAGCGCGCGGCGCTACTGCGCAGGCTCCTTGAGGTACAGTGCGGTATCCGGGTGAAACGCAACCCAGGCAAACCAGTACCCTGAGGTAACGGGGAACTCATTGCCCCCGGCGTCGAAGGCCGTGGCGGCCTGCGCGGCCTTGTCCCACCTGATTTCCAGCGCCTGCTCACCCACGGTCACCGCCAGCGCGCCGTCGCTGAGCCTGTCGAGTTCCTCAAAGGGCAACGCCAGCGCCGCATCGCCGGCACTGACTCCCACCACCCAGGTTTTCGCAGGTATGCGCCAGTCGCTGTGGAGGGTGGCGAAAATCACCATCGGCAGGCGCCGGTATTCCGTATAGGGGCTCCTGTCGTAATCGCGCTGGTGACCGGTGTCGCGCGACAGCAGCAGTGACTGCGGGTACTGTTTCGACCAGGCGCCCCAGGTGGTGTATTGCGCCGGTACCTGGGTGAGGGTGGTCCCCTTGAGCGGCCCGGTGACTGCCGTCTTCATCGCCTGCGACCAGAGCGACCTGGTGTCGCGGTCGTACAGCAGCACATTGCTGTTATAGATCAGGCCGGACACGCCGAAATTCAGCTCCCTGCCGCCGGCGTTCGCGAAAAAAGCCATGCCGGTGCCGCACAGCGGGCAGAACGTCACCGTGAGCGCGGTGTCGCCGAAGCGGTCGTTGACGATTTGATGGTAGTCCATGATGGCGATGGGATAGGCCTTGGCGACGCCGTTGTAGTTCAGGCCCATCACCCGGTCATCGGGCCGGACCTGCCCGTCGCGCTCGGCGCCCTGCAGGAAGCGCGGATGGTCGAGGGCGGGAACGCCGTCGCGGCCGGGCCCGCCGTGGTCGATTTCATTGGGCGCGACCAGGCCTCCCTCCAGGTCGAAACCGTTGGAATAGGAGGGTTTTTCCCCCGCCCGGGCGACACCGCAGGTGCCCAGCAGCAACGCGATCGCGAGGGTGGCCGCAAGGGTTGATTTCATGTTTTCTCTCCTTTTTGCCAGGTGTAGACGGAACCCGGCGCGCCTGGTTCCGGGTGCGGCCCGTAGTCTATCCCTATCAGCGCCGATGGTCGAAGCCCGCTTGCAGGGTCCGCAAGGTATTCGCCGCCGATTTGGGTCGCCCGTCAACTGTCGTGTATCCTGCGGGGGCTTTGCAGTCGCGGATTTTAGCTTGTCGGGGATCGCGGTTCATACTCCAGTCGAATCAAGGCGGGACACCAGATGAAAAAAAAGATCGCGTTGGGCGTATTGCTCGGGCTCGCAGGTATCGCATTCGGGATAAAACTCTGGCACACCCACGCGCCCAGTAGTGACTCAGTTCGCCACCTGGCAAGCGGGGATGTCGTCGGCTTTGAAGACAGGGAAAACACCTTCGCCTGGCTGGGCATACCGTTTGCGAAACCCCCTGTCGGGGCGTTGCGCTGGCGCGCGCCGCAGCCTGTGGAGCGCTGGAGCGGCGTGCGTGAGGCGCTGGAAAACGGCTCGATGTGCGCCCAGGTGTACCCGTTCAAATGGCCTGACCGGCTGATCGTCCTGGGCGATGAGGACTGTCTTTACCTGGATGTGTGGGCACCGCGCGAGGCCCGGGAGAAACCCGTCAACAGCAAGCTCCCGGTGATGGTCTGGATTCACGGTGGCGCCAATACCCTCGGATTGAGCGGGGCGACGCGGTCGTATAACCTGGCCGGGAAGGAAAACGTGATAGTCGTCTCCCTGCAGTACCGGCTCGGTCTGCTTGGCTGGTTCAGTCATCCCGCGCTGCGCAATACCGCGCCCGAACCCATGGACGCCACCAGTAATTTTGCCCTGCTCGATATGGTCGCCGCATTGCAATGGGTCAGGGACAATATTGCCGCTTTCGGGGGCGATCCCGATAACGTGACTATCTTTGGCCAGAGCGCCGGCGCATTTGACGTGTATGCCCTGCTGGCCGCGCCTCCCGCGCGGGGGCTTTTCCACCGGGCGATCTCGCAAAGTGGCAATATCCAGACGCTGCCGCGGCCGCTGGCGGAAAATTACCTTGATGACGCTGAGCCCGGGCTGCGCTACAGCTTCAGGGAGTTTATCAACAAGCTGCTGGTTGCCGATGGCCGCGCCGCCAATCGCGATGAGGCCAGGTCCCTGCAGCAAAGTATGGCCGATACGGAGCTCGCCGATTACCTGCGCAGCAAACCGGTGGAGACATTGTTTGAGGCGGTGCAGAGGCGTACCGGCCTGGGTTATTTCACGCCGACCAATATCCGCGATGGCCTGGTGTTGCCTGACAAGCCGCTGCTGCAATTGTTCGCTGACCGCACACAGTACAACAGCGTCCCGGTCATCCTCGGCAGCAATCGCGATGAGTACAAGTTTTTCCTGTGGGGAAATCCCGCGTTGACTGATAAACGGTTCGGCGTGCTGCCTGAAATCAGGGATGTCGATGAATATAACCGCATGACACGCTATTTTTCCGATCAATGGCAGGTGATCGGTGTCAACGAGCCGGCTGCGGTGTTATCGAAAAGCCAGCCCGGAGAGGTCTATACCTATCGCTTTGACTGGGCGGGGCAGAAACCCCTGCTCGGTATCGACATGGCCGAATTGATCGGTGCCGGTCACGGCCTCGAAATTACGTTTGTATTCGGCCCCGAGGCCGTGGATACGCTTTCGCTGTTTGCCCAGGCGGAAAATACCGGGAGCCGGGAAGCGCTGGAGGCGGCGATGATGAGTTACTGGGCATTGTTTGCCAGGACCGGGGAGCCCGGCAACGGTGGCAACCCGGCATTGCCTGTCTGGGAACCCTGGCGGGAAGCGGGTGCGAAGAAAATGATCCTGGATCGCGCCGAGGCGGGCGGCGTCCATATGAGCAGTGAAACCCTGTCGGCGGCCCAGTTGAAACAGCGCCTGCTGCAGGACAGGGCGGTGGGCACGACGCGGGACCGGTGCAAGCTTTATGCCCAGCTGTTTTACTATGCGATGACCACGGATTTCTGGAGTGATGACGAGTATGCCGCTATGGGTTGCGGCCAATACCCCAGGGCACAATTCGAAGGGATTTTATAAAGCGCGCCGTTCTGTCAGGAGTCGTTGCCCGTGTCCGTGGCCGGCACCTTTCTGAAAAACCGGTGGTCGCATTTGGCGCAGCGGAACTTCGGGTTTCTCCGGCAGATTTTTTCAAACCTGGAGCGGTGCAGGCGGGTGAAATCCCCGCTGCCACAGCGGGGGCATCGCATTCTGGTAGTGTCACTCATTTCAGCCGTTTTGCGGGTAGAGTTGCAATGGCGCCTCCGGGACTTTGCCGGCGCCGCGTCGTTTCGCGCGCAGGCCCCGGGCGGCTTCCGCCAGCGCGGCGCCATCCCAGGGGGACTGCACGTTACCGTACAGCACTGCGTTGAGTGAATCCAGTGCGGTGTCCAGCACCGGGTCGGCAAAGGCTGCGGATACCTGGGCCAGGGATGCGAGGCCGGGGTTTTCAGTCAGCGCCGCACTCCACTCGATGACGGCCTTGCGCGCCCGTGGCGCGTCGCCGCTCGAGCAGGCGTGCAGCAGCGCCTTGAAGGCCGGCTGTTCGCGCACATCACCGGTTCCGCTTGTCACCGGCCTGCCCCGCTTTATCCTCGACCAGGCCAGGAAGGCAAGTGTCAGCAGCCAGCCCACACCATTGACCAGCGCGATGATCGGCCACCAGTGGCCGTTGTCGTTACCGACTATCGGAATATTCGCCGGGGCCACCGCCGGCGCTGCAATGGCCGGCGCGGGGACTGGCGTCGGGGCCTGGGGTGTAATTGCCGGACCGGTCCCGGTCACTTCCAGCTCCCGGGCGGGCAGTACGGCGTAGCGCAACTGGTTGCTGGTGGTATCCCACCAGGGAATGCGCAGTTCCGGTATCTGCCAATGGCCGGCCTGGGTCGGCACCACCGCGACGCTGTCGACCCGGGTGCCCACCAGTCCGCCGGCCGCTTCCGCGTCAGCGATATTCGGCTGGTCCGGGTAGAATTTGAGCCCCTGCGCCGGCGGGAACATCACCGGCGGCAACTGGGCGCCCTGCAGACCCTCGCCGCGGATGGTAATGGTGCGGGTGGCGGATTCGCCCACCTTGAGCTGCTCCGGCGGTGTCGACCAGGATTCCTCCAGCGTCAGTTTCGCCGCCGGCAGCCAATCGCCCGCGGGATAGGTGTCAGGGCGGGGCAGTACCTCAATTTTCAGTGGCTCGGTGCTGCGCCGGACCTGGCGGCCGCCGCCACCGAGATCAAACACGCTGCGGCGGGGCGCGCGCTCCCTCGCGCTG
>JAOUDU010000194.1 GCA_029859085.1 Gammaproteobacteria bacterium
GTCATCGCCGTCCTTCAGGTAGTCCGGATCCTGCAGGGCACCCCTGATGAAGAGCTGCCAGCGTTTGGCGTCCGGCAGCAGCCGGGCCACCAGCATTTTCAGGGCGCCGGGCGCCTTCACCGCAGTGCCGCCCGGGGTGCCGGTGACCACCAGGTCACCGGGGCCCATGTCCTGCAGTTCGGAGAGCTCGGTGAGTGTTTCCGCGGGCTTGTAGGACAGGTCGGAGGCGAAGGCGTGCTGGCGGGTTGCCCCGTTCACCGTCAGGCACAGTTCGATCTCGTCCAGCCGCGCCAGGTCGGCCGCATCCACCAGGGTCAGCCAGGGGCCGGTAGGGCCGAAGGTGCGATAGCTCTTGCCCTTGTAGAACTGCGTCTGCGGCAACTGCACATCCCGGGCTGACACATCGTTGTGCAGCACCAGGGCGCCCACGTAGTGGGCAAGGTTGTCCGTTGTTATCCTGACCGGCCCGGTAATGGCGCGGCGCAATACCAGGCCGATTTCCACCTCGTAGTCCAGCAGGCGCACGTGGGGCGGGCGCACCACGTCGGTATCCGCCGGCGCCATGCAGGAGGACGCCTTGCGGAAAAAGGTGTTGTAGGGGAGCCTGCCCGAGGCAATGCCGATCTCCCGCAGGTGCGAGGCGTAATTGAGGCCCTGGCAGATCAGCTGGCGGTCGGCGGTCACCGGGCACAGCAGGCGCAGCCCGGCCAGCTCGCGGTCCGGTGCCGGGCTCGCGGCGGCGGCGCGGGCGGTGTCGAGGCCGTCCCCCATCAGTTGAGCGGTGCTGTCTGCTGGCAGCGCCAGGGTCTGGACGCGGGAGCCCGCCACCAGGCCCCAGCGCGGGGTGCCGGCATCGTCGAAGCGAACGATATTGATAGCCATGGATTTGTCTCCGGAAAGTGTTTGTCGTCGTCGGGTCAAGGGCTGTTCATCAATCAGTCAGGCAAACTCTTGCTGCGCAGTGCCCTGGCGAGCAGCCGCAGCTCCCTGAAGCCGAAGCCGGAATCGGTCAGCAGGTTGCGCAGCAGCTGGCCCAGCTCACGCCAGCCCAGGCGCGGGCGCAGGAAGGCCTGGGGCATGGGCGGCCCCCACTGGGCCAGGCCCGCTGTCGACATGGCGTGGTAGCGGGTCGGCCGCGCCGCGTCGAACAGGTCGCCGTCGGCGAAGTGCTCGAACTTGCGGCCGTCGGGTCCGAACCAGTAGTCGAAGATCTGGCTGCCGAGAATATGCCGGCCGACACCCCAGGCGCGGCGAAAACCTTGCTCCCGCAACACTTCACCCCCCATGCCCACCTCGTCCAGGTCCGGGACTTCAAATGCAGCGTGTTCAAAATCCAGCACCGGCAGCCGGGCCACCACGAAGGTGTGGTGATCCGCCGGTTCGTCGCCGCGGTCGCAGCGCATGAACGCCACTGCCGGCCGACCATCGGGCAGCGCCTGCACGTCGGAGGGAATCAGGCCGAGGGTGTCGATATAAAAGCGTGCCGTGGCCTCCCATTGGGGAGTACCCAGCACCATGTGGCCCAGTCTCAGCACCCGGGAGGGCCTGCGCGGGGGGCGCAGCGGCGAGTTGGTTCGCGCCCGGTCAGGGCCGCGGTTGGCCAGTGGCGCCGGGCCACAGGCTGGCAGTTCCCGCCAGTCGTTGAAGCAGGCGACCCGCACCTGCACACCGTTGGGATCCCGCAGGATGACGCCGGGTGGATGGCCGGGCAGGTCCTGGGGATACGGCGCCGCGACACCGGCCCGCTGCGCCAGCTGGTCCAGCTCCTGTGGGGTTTTTACGGTAAAGGTGGGGCCGATGAACGCGGCGACCGGCGCCTGGCGGTAGATGACCGCTACCGGCGCCCCGGCCTCCGCCGAGCACAGCAGGCTGCCGTCGGGGCCATCGTTGCAGCGCAGGCCGAACGTTTCGAAAAAGGCCCGGGCGCGCGCCGGTTCGGGCCCCGCGAATTCCAGCAGGGCAAGGTCATGCGCTCGCACGCAGGGATTTTCCGCCCGGGTCACGCTCTGGTAAGGGGTGCCTGAATCCGGGTGAACACCTGGTGTGGTCATCGGTATCAATCCTTAAACTTGTAATATGACGAAATAAAATAGTTGTAAATTTGTCGTAATGCAAGTATTTTTTAATCCGGTTTTCCAGGGAGCCCGAACAGATGCCCGATTCCTCGCAGGGGAGCAGCCCTCGCCGCCAGCAGCAGCGCGCCATCGACACCCGTGCAGTCCTGCTGCGGACCGCAATTACCGCCTTCAGCGAGCGGGGGTTCGAGAGTGTCTCGGTGCGCCAGCTGGAGGAGGCAGCCGGGGTCAAGCGCGGCCTGGTGGCCTACCACTTCGGCGACAAGGAACAGCTCTGGCGCAGTGCGGTGGAGCAGCTGTTCGCGGCGTTGCGCGACGACTTTGTCGGGCGGGTCGAGACCCTGGTGGACATCGCGCCGGCAGAGGCGGCGCGCGCCATGGTGCGGGCCTTTGTGCGCTACAGCGCGGCGCATCCGCAGCTGAACCGGCTGATGATGCAGGAGTGCACCGGCGATTCATGGCGCGTGACCTGTCTCGTGGGCGAGCATATCCGGCCGATGCTGGATGGGTTGACGCAGGTGCTGCCGGGTGCGGCGGCACTGCTGTGGGGCGAGAGGGACGCCCACCGCTATTACCTTTTTGTCGGTGCTGCCGCGTTCGTGTTCAGTGCCGAGCTGGAATGCCGGCAGCTGTTTGGTGTCGATCCCCGGGCGGAGGAGTTCGTGGAGCGGCACGCCGAGCTGGTAGCGAATCTATTGCTCGCGGGCTGATTTCCCCGACCTCATCCCAGCTGCAGCGCAAAGGGTTCCGGGTTGGCGTCCTTGATTGGAAACGTATTACAGATGCTTCTTATGGTGTCCAGCAGCGGCCGGATGTGGTGCGCGATGAGCGGCAGGCCGGACGTGAGGATTGAGACCGCCATATCCCGCTGGGGATCCGCCCAGGCAAACTTGTTGATCAGACCCGCATGGCCAAAGGCGTGACGGCTGTTGGGACCCCATATGCCGAAAGGCTCATCACCCAGCATCAGGCCGGCGCTGTAGCGCATCGGCAGGAACAGGGTCCGGTCGATGGTGCGCGAGCCGAATTCCTGCACTGCCCTGGCCACGGTGCTGTGGGCACAGATGCGGCGGCGACCATACTTGCCGCCATTGAGCATCATCTGGAAGAAGCGGCAGGTCTCCTCGGCGGTGCCCGCCAGGTTGCCGGCGGGAATGATGGCTTCCTGGAAGCGGGGATCGTTGCAGGTTTCCTCCAGTGACGCCATATCCGTGCCCAGGGCGCGCTTGATAAAGGCGCCCAGCAGCGGTCCCGGCCGCGGGCCGGTGGCGTAGGTGACCGCGAGATCGTCCCGGTACTGCGGCTCTACGCCGTAGCTGAAATACTTCATACCCATGGGTTCGCGGATTTTTTTTGTGATGTAGGCATTGATATTCGCGCCGGTGACCTTGCGGATCACCCGTTCCAGCACAAACCCGCCGGTGATCGCGTGATAGGCCAGCTTGGAGCCGTCGGTCATGATGGGCTCGGCGTCGCACAGCAGTTCCCAGGTCTGGTCCTCGTCCCAGAGCACTTCGATGGCGACGTCCTTGGGTAGTCCCGGAATGCCGCCCCGGTGGGCGAGAATCTGGTGGATGGTGATGTTTTCCTTGCCCTTGCGGGCGAATTCCGGGGCGTAAAACGACACCGGGTCGGAGACGTTTATCAGGCCGTCCTCCTGCAGCATATGCATCAGCAGTGCGGTGATGCCCTTGGAGGTGGAGTACAGGCACATCGGAGTGTCGGGTGTGGCGAGTACTTTTTCGCTGCCCGGCCCGTCGTTGGGGCCGTTGCCGCGCGCATGTCCTATCGCACGGGACAGCAGCACCTTGCCCTGGTGGCGTATACAGGCAGTGATCGCGGGGTGCACGCCGGTTTTGTAAATTTTGATGATGTTGTCCCAGATGTGGTCGACATCGGACTGCAACAGGCCGACCTCGCGGGGATTGACTTCACTCTTGCCGTCGATCGTGATCACCGAATCCAGATCGCCGGGAATATCGCTCAGGTGGAAGACGTGTTTACGCAGTAGTTTCATTATCGTTATCCCGGTCTGCTGGAATCGGTTCGGAAAAACGCCATGTTAGGCGCAACCCGCCGGTGAGTGCAACGCGCGGCCGACTGGCATCAGGCCTCGCCCGTCACCAGCCACACGGCGCACTGCATATCCAGCGCGCCGTTGCGAAACCAGGGTCGCAGGGCGTCCTCGATTGCCGGGAACACCGTATCCAGCACGGACTGGGGCTGACCTGTAAGCAGCCTGCTCACCGGGCCGATGCGGGCGAGTTCGCGCACGGCCTCCGGCAGTTCCCGCCCCTGGCTGACGCGCAACGTGGTCTCGAAGGGCTGCAGCGCCACCCGGTTGAACCCCGCTGCGTTCAAAATCGATTCGACCCGAGCGGGATCTGCGAAGGCGAAGGGCCCGGGCGCATTGGGCGGCGGGGGCTCGGGCGGCGGCAGGTGCTGCAGGGCCGCCTGCAGCGGAATGCGGACCCAGTCATTTTTTTTCATGGCCTGCCAGCAGCTGAAGGCCAGCCGGCCCCCGGGTCGCAGCGCGCCATGCAGGTTGGTGAACGCTGCCGCCGGGTCGTCGAAAAACATCACCCCGAAGCGGGAGAAGAGCAGGTCAAAGCCGCCGGGCTTGAAACCATGTGTCGCCGCATCGGCGCGCAGGAATTCGAGCGCAGCCCGGCCGCCCGCGGGCTCCAGGGCCTTGCGCCGCGCAACCTCCAGCATGGGTTCGGAAATGTCGACTCCCGTGACCCGTGCATCCCCGCCCAGTCGCTGCGCCAGCATCAGGCTCTGGCTGCCGCCCCCGCAGCCGATGTCGAGGGCATTTTTACAGCCCTCCAGCGGCGCATGTTCCAGCAGGGCCTCGCTGATGGGGCGCAACAGCCGCGCCATCGTATCGTCGTCCTGGGCCCAGCGCTTGCCGGCCTCGCCGTTCCAGTACTCAATCTGTTCCGCATTGTCCATTGCATGGTTCCCCTGTTGCGTACCCCCAGTATCGGATATCAGGGACGCTGTTAGAATTGACCGGTGTCATGTATATCATGTTCGGACATTCGACATAATGATCGGTATTATGGCTCACCCACACCAGGAAGGATTCACCATGCGTTATTCAGGTTGTCGGCAGGTTCTGTTCACACTGGCATTGCTCATCCCGCTGGCGAGCCTGGCGGAGGGCGAGCCACAGCCGCTGAAGAGCGACTGGATGCAACTGGTCAAGGGTTATCGCGACCCGGCCACGGGTGTGGAGATGCGGAACGTAGAGTATGGAGACGAGGCCGGCACCCGCACCGTCACCCTGGCCATCCCCAAGTCCTCGATGGCGAACCCCGCTGATATCGAGGAAGTTGTGGTGGTCGGCCGGCGCCCGGAAAAACCGGAACCGCTGGACATCAGCTACGAGTGGGTGAAGGACTACGACAACGACAACTACGGCCTGGTGATTCGCCTGGGCAAGGATTCCAACTGGCCGATCCGCCTGTACCTGGATTCCGCGCCGGGATATATCGCGCCGTAACGGCCGGGAGCAGACCATGGCAGCGACACTCGGGCATCGCAGGGAGCTCTGTTTCTGGGGCTGGGGCTACGCCGACGCCGGCCTGACCGAGGCGGAACTGGGCATCGTCAAACGGATGGCGCGCGAGCTCAGGGCGGGGGTTGCCCCCGGTCCGGCCCCGTCGCTGGCGGAGTTTGAGCTGCGCGCCCCGCGCATCGACGCGCCCGCGGCGCTGCAATCCATCCTGTCGCGCACGCCCTACGACCGCATCACCCACGGCTACGGCAAGTC
>JAOUDU010000195.1 GCA_029859085.1 Gammaproteobacteria bacterium
CCGGGTGGAGCCCGGGAAGCTCCGGTTGAGGTCGCGGCCGTCGGGCAGGTAGCGGGTGTGGTGAATGAAGCCGTAGATATTCACGATCGGGATCGCGATGAGAGTGCCCTTGAGCTTGTCCAGCAGAGGGTTCTTCAGGAGCCGGCGGATGATTTCCACACCGTTGATCTCGTCGCCGTGGATCGCTGCGCAGACAAAGAGTTTCGGCCCGGGCAGTTTTCCCCGCACGACTTGCACGCTGACCGAGAGCGTATCGTGGGTATAGGTGGGCGCTACCGGGATTTCAATATTGCGGCGCTGTCCGGGGGCTATTTCCTCGCCCCCGATGACCAGCGTATCCACTTTTTTTTTCGCCATAATTCGCTCTTGCCGATAGCAACGGCCTGTCCTTCAGGAGGTGCGGAGTATACGTCGGTAGCGGCCGCTGGCGGTATCAGCTTTTTTTGTGTTTTGCCCTGGGTTCCGGCCTGCGCCGGCTGAGGTAGGAGCGCCCCGGGTCGACCACGAACTGGCCCCGCATGGCGGTCCTGCCCAGCAGCATCCTGAACCGCATATTCTCACGGTCGGTCAGGGTCATCTCGGTCATGACTTCCTGCTCCCCCAGCCTGATCGGGGTCAGGATGACGTAGCGCTCTTCCCGGTGTCCGCCGGAATCGGTGACCGTGCGGCGGTCGAGCACCGCCGCCTCGCAATGGACCACCTCCTCGGAGGAGCCCTGGCGCGGGTGTATACCGAACCGCACCCAGGGTTTCCCGTCCCGGGTAAATGGCTCGAGGTAAAAGGCGTGCAGGGCGCTGGTGCGCGCCCCGGTATCTATTTTCGCCTTGATATACTCGATGCCGAACGCCGGCAGGGCCAGCCACTCGCGCCAGCCCAGGGTCTTCTTCGCTGTTGCCTCCCCCGGAGGGGTTGTCACAGCCAATCAGGCGCCGCCCAGCTCCGAGGTGCAGTGCGGGCACCTCACCGCCTTGATCGCTATGCTGCTGAAGCAGAAAGGGCAGTCTTTGGTGGTGGGTTCCTCCACCGCCGCTTCCTCTTCTTTCTGCATCCTGTTGATGCTCTTGATCAGCAGGAATACCGCAAATGCGACGATCAGGAAGCTGATAACCGAGTTCAGGAAAACTCCGTACCCTATAATGACGGCCCCGGCTTCCTGGGCGCTCGCGAGGGTGGCATAGGGTCCCGCGGTGGCTCCGTCCTTGAGGGTGATAAACAGGTCGGAAAAATCGACGCCGCCCAGCAGCAGGCCGATCGGGGGCATGATCACATCGGCCACCAGGCTCTTGACGATGGTGCCGAAGGCCCCGCCGATAATGATACCTACCGCCATGTCCACCACATTGCCGCGCATGGCAAATTTCTTGAATTCCTGCAGCATAAATTTCGCCTCGTTCAAATAAAGCCGCGCACCGGTGCGGTGCAACCCCAAGATAACTCACGCCCGCGGGGATGACCACCCCGGGTTAATGCCTTGTGGGGCAAACATGCTACAGTTGGTACCTGTCGCGATATCCCATGTGGAATGTGCGGTGCATATCGCGGCTGGTGGACACATTCAAATCGAATCAAGGAGAAGGACTATGGATTACAGGAAACTGGTTGCAGCCTTGGGCGCACTCTGTTTCGCCGCGGTGATCGGCGGGTGTAGCAAGGAATCGGTGGAGGACAGCAAGGCGTCAGTGCAGAAGGCTACCGAGTCCGTCAAGGAAGCAACGGCCGAAGTGGCTGATAAAGCCGCCGATGCCATGGAGAAAACCAGGGACGCGACCGCGGATGCCGTCGATTCCGCGGGTGAAATGGCGAAAGATGCGGCCGACAGTGCTCACGAAATGGCCGCCGATGCCGGCGATGCCGTCGGTGACGCCGCCGACTCCGCTGGCGATATGGTCAATGAAGCTTCCGACAAGGCGGCTGAAGCCGCGGATGCGGCGGCCGAAAAGGCTAAAGAATTGACCCAATGACGCAGGGCAGGGCCCCAAGCCCTATTGCATGAAAACCGTCGTTACCAGGTAGGCGGTATAGCCCACGTAACAGGCCAGCAGGCCGGCGCCTTCCAAGCGGTTGATGCGCCCCGGCCTGCCGGAGTGGCCGATCCCGATGATAAATATCGAGAGGGTCAGCACGGCCATCACCAGGATATCGCGGGTCAGCACATCCGGGCCCACGGCCATCGGTGAAATGCTGCCGGCGATACCCACCACCGCCAGTGTGTTGAACAGGTTTGACCCGAGTATGTTGCCCAGCGCGATGTCGTGCTCGCCTTTGCGCGCGGCGATGATCGTGGAAGCAAGTTCCGGCAGCGAGGTGCCCACCGCGATCACTGTCAGCCCGATGACCAGGTCGCTGACCCCGAAGTGATGGGCGATGTCGACCGCCCCCCACACCAGTAACCGCGAGCTGGCGATCAGCAGTGCCAGCCCGACAATGATCCACAGCAGCGCGTGGCGCAGCGGCATTTTGCGCTCTTCCAGTTCCAGCTCCATTTCCTGGCCAAGGGCATCGGCTTTTGCGCGTATTCCCTGCCAGATGGTCCAGGCCATTAACGTCGCGAATACACCCAGCAGGATCCAGGCATCCGTGCGGGTGATCGAACCGTCCCGCACCTGCCACGCCGCCAGTGCCGTAATCACGGCGAGGATAGGCAGCTCCTTGCGCAGTACCTGGGAGTGGACCGTGATCGGATTTATCAGCGCGGTGAGACCCAGCACCAGCGCAATATTCGTGATATTCGATCCGTAGGCGTTGCCCAGCGCAATCCCGGGGTTGCCCTGGTAGGCCGACAGTGCCGACACGACCATCTCCGGGGCCGAAGTCCCAAAGCCGACTATCACCATGCCGATCAACAGCGGTGGCATGCCAAAATGCCCGGCCGCGGCGGCGGAACCATCGACGAACCGTCCGGCGCTCCATACCAGCAGTGCGAGACCGACTGCGATTGCTGCAAAGGCCAGTGTCATAATCGGTAAGTGCCTCCCGGGTCAGTGCGGCAGCAGCTGCCTGCTGCCAATGAGTTCGTCGACAAGGCCGGGCGCGACCTCGCGCATTTCGACCCAGCCCGCCAGGGCGGCGGCGAAGCCCCGCGCCATCTCCCTGAACTCCTGGAGCAGTTCCGCTTCGGTGGCATTGGCGGCAACCCCGTGGATTCCGGTCGGGCTCTGGTTCGTCGCGATGGCTCGCTGCATTTCCTCGATGCCGCGACGCAGATAGGCCTGCCATTGTGCGGAGCCGAACTTCTGGGTGCGGGCATACTGGTCCTGCATCATATAGAGGCCATCGGCCTGGCCCCTGGCCAGCTCCGCGCGGTAATCCAGCAACAGGTCGGCATCGGTGCGGGCAGCGATGCGCAGGGTGTCCTGGACCAGGAACCTCAGGTTGTGCGCGGGGTCGGTGGTGTCCTTGTAATCGATGTGCTCGGTCAGGTAGCGGGCGAAAAGCGAAATGCCAGCGCCGCTGACCATCGGCTCCTGCAGGCTGAAGTTGCGCGCCTCCAGCGGCAGATGGGGGACGCTCCAGGGATACTCGAGGGAGACGCTGTGGTGATGCATCGCAACCAGCATGGCGCCGAACAGGGCGTCCTCGCCGCGAAAAGCCGGAAAATACGGGGGCAGCAGCCGGCTGTTATCCAGGCCCGTGAGCTGGGACATGAAGGGCATCTTGAAGAAATTGGGTCTCGCGCTGCCCAGCCAGGCCATCCTGTGTTCCAGCGCCGCCAGTCCCTGCGGCGACGCCAGCAGGCGTTCCACCGAGTCCTCTCCCAGATAAATGCCCCAGTGGGCCCCGCCCGTCCCCGGGTCGCCCAGTGAGCCGCACTGGGTGACAAGAATGGGTGACTCGGCTGTCAGTACATTTGCCAGCGCCGCGTTTACATAGACAAGCTGCGGTTCCTGTAAAGGCCCGTGATTGACTGCCCGGATAGCGTCCCCCAGAGTGCTGCCCAGCAGGCTGGCGTGGCCGCTGAGGGGGTCGAAGCCGGCGGGTTTGCCGCTGGCCAGTAGCGCCTGCTCGCTGTCGTAAAATGCCGCCTTGCGCATGCCGCCGCTGCCGATACCGACGCCGGCTTCCGCCATCGGCGGCAGGATGGCCTGGCAGAGGATATCGTCGTCCATTACCAGCGCGCGATAGCCAACCGACAGCAGCAGGCACAGGGTGCGGCTGCGGCCATAGGTTTTCCTGCCTTGCCACTGCGCCGGATCCAGCAGGAAACGAACGCCGGTGGCGTGGGCAGGCAACGCTGCCGCCAGTCCGGACAGGAGCGTCTGCTGGGCCTGGGCGCCCACATAGTGCATCTCCTTGGCACTGCGCAGGTTGAACCTCGCCACTGCCTCGCTGTTGGCATCGCGGTTGCGCTGGTCCCGGGAGTCATCGACCAGGAACAGGGCATCGTGCTGGGCCAGTTTGCCGTTGCGCAGCAGCGACTCCAGCAGCCGCTCGACGGCCGCGGGCCGGTCACAGGTGATCAGGAACACCCGGGTGGGCGGCAACTGCCGCGGTGCCGGCCGGGCAAGCCTGGTGCAGACTTCCCCGGCGCGAAGCAGCATGCCCGCGGCGTTGAGGTTGGCCAGGACCGTGGCCGCCATCGCCTGGTTGCCATTGAGTTCCGGTCGGGTGCTTGCCAGGTGTGCGGCATGCGCCGCCAGGGTGTTGAAGCCGGTACAGGTTTTCAGGCCCTCGACTACCTGGGGTGACATGATCTGCTGGTTGCCGTTCTGGCGGTTGATTACCAGCATCATCGCGTTGTTGATTCCGATCAGCTCGCAATCGGCGAAGGCAATGAGTTCCTCACCCCCGGCGGAGTTGAACTGCGGCGGGTTTGGCGCGGAAAAAGCCCCTGTTTCGTCCGTCATTGTGGTTCCAGTGTGTCGTTCAGCCGGGCGCCCAGTGTAGGGGAAGGCGCGGGGATTAAAAAGCGCCGGGACCCGCGCCCGCCTTGCGAATACGCCGGGAGCCTGTACTATACCGGCAATAATTTTAAACGGGTTCTTGCTGGATGCGTGCCTTTGCAGTCGTCTGTTGTTCACTGTTTTTCCTGTCCTTGCCGAATTTCGCGGAATCAGCGCCCAGGGTCATAACCAGCCTGGGCCGTATTGAGCCGGCGGGCGGGGTGGTGCGGCTGGCCGGCCCGTCGGGCATCGGTTCGGTCATCATGGAACTGAAGGTGAAGGAGGGTGACTGGGTGGAGGAGGGCCAGTTGATCGCCATCCTCGATACCTACGCGGTGCGCAAGGCGGACCAGGCGCGGCTGCGGGCGGAACTGGATAACGCAAAAAAGAAACTCGACCGTGAAACCAGGCTCTCCAGGGCTGTGGCGTCGGCTGTGGCCACGGTGGAGGACCTGCAACTCAACGTGAAGGCAGCGGAGGCGGCGGTGACCGCGGCGGACGCGATGGTGGCGCTCTCCACCGTGCTGGCCCCGCAGAAAGGCCAGGTACTGTTTGTGCATGCCCGGCCCGGGGAGCGGATAGGGGTGGAGGGTGTGGTCGAACTCGGCCGGACCGACAGGATGTATGCGGTGGCGGAGGTATACGAAACCGACATCATCAACGTCAAGGCGGGCCAGGGCGCCCGGGTGCTCAGCCCGGCGCTGCCCGGGCCGGTGAGTGGCACGGTGGAGAGCATCGGCCTCAAGGTGGGGCGCATGGATGTGCTCGGGCTGGACCCGGTGGCCCAGGCCGACGCCCGCGTGATCGAGGTGAAGATCCTGCTGGACGACCCCGGCGTGGTCAGTCACCTGACCAACCTCCAGGTCGAGGTTGAGATCACCCCTTGAGACTCGGCCCGGTTCGCATCGCCTGGCTGCAGATAAGCCACCAGAAACTGCGCCTGCTGGCGGCGGTGCTGG
>JAOUDU010000196.1 GCA_029859085.1 Gammaproteobacteria bacterium
GATCGGTGAACGGGTTTTCCACTCGATGACATCGGCGCAGTGGCGCTCAACACAGCGCGCGGCCATCTCGTGGAAGGTGGGACGCTCCGGATCGGCTATCAGGATCTGTTTGACGCCGGCTTTTACCGCGCGGTTCACCATCCGGTACACAGGGTCCACCAGCTCATCCCAGAAGCAGATGTCGGCGGCGATAAGCATGTCGAACCGGGACAGCTGGCGCGTGGTCAGTTTTTCGAAACGGGAAACCAGCGCCGTTGTCTCGACGCCGTTCAATCCGGCGGCGACGTCCAGGAAAGGGAATACGTCGGGGTCGGCGTCCATGGAGGTCACCGCGGAACCGAGTTTCCTGGCGCACCATATACCCGATGCACCCCAGCCGCAGCCCACATCTATTACGCTGCCGGCATGCTCCGGCGGGTTAGTCTTCAGGTAGTCGATGATCAGGCAACTGGACTTCCACAGCTTGTTGCCGTGAATGGAGGGATAATTGCCTTCGCGCTTTACCCGGCGAATTTCCGGGTGCGAAGCGGTCGGCATGATCACGCCCCGGAAGCGTCTTTCGATGCGTTTCCTGTCTTTACTCAAGTTCAATTCCTTTTTTCTGGCTGTGGAAGACGCGCGGTCGCGGTGAATCTTTTCGGGTCCGGCAGTATCAGTCGAGGCCTTCGACATCTTCTGCCTGGGGGCCCTTGTCGCTGTCGGCAACGATGAAGGTCACCTGCTGCCCGTCTCGCAGGCCGCGCCGGCCGCCACCCCTGATAGAGCGGAAATGCACGAAGATTTCCTCACCGTCGTCCTTGGTAATGAAACCGAAGCCTTTGGACACGTTGAACCACTTCACCTGTCCGTGTACACGGGTCCCGTCCCCTGAACTGGTGTCCGTGCCGGCGCGGACGCCGGATTTCGCGGCGGCCGGCCGCGGCGTGCTGCGGTTTTTCTGCTCTTTTTTAACAGGTTTGGCAGTAGAGGCGCCCGCGGGTATCGAGACGAGCAGGGCGGTTATAACAGTCGCGCTGCAAAATGCGACGAACAGAATCGGCGCGGCATGATTGACGCCGGCGTACAAGGTGGTCAGGGCGGTAGCGAGCGCGGCAACAATCACGCTGATGATAATTTTGACAATAAGCTTCATGAAAATCCTCTCTTGGGTTCAGGCCCCGAAATGGTGGGGGCGCGGATGCGGCGCAAGTTTAGCACCATTCAGCGAGAGGGGAAGGTGGGGACGGAAAATTGGAAACTACAAAGCATCGGGTCGGGGCCCGGTTCGCTGCGTTCGGCGCGATAGCCCCCGGCCACTCTGTTGCGGTGCTGGCTCGGCCCGGAGTGGTCGGAGCCCGGGTCGAGGTATCCGGGGGTTACAGTTTCGTAACGTCCTCGGCCTGCAGGCCCTTGGGCCCTTCAACCAGCTTGAACTCCACGGGCTGGCCCTCGTTGAGGGTCCGGTAACCTTCGCCCTGGATTGAACGGAAGTGCACGAATACGTCGTCTTCGCTTTCCTGGCGGGTGATGAAGCCAAACCCCTTGGCATTATTGAACCACTTAACCGTGCCGCTAACGCGATCTGTCATACCACTTTCCTCGGGCTTACATTTTGCTTTTATTACGCCTCGCCGTTCATGGAGAACGGCGAAGTCTGGAAATCCCTGTTACCGAGGTGTCGTTACATCTGGCGCAGCTGCCGCTCCTGCTCCTGTAACGTTTCCAGCGCCTGCTGCTGCGCCTGCATCTTTTCCTGTTCCTTTGCCACGACGGCGGCGGGGGCTTTATCAACGAAGGAGGCGTTGCTCAATTTGCCCTTTATCCGTGACAGGTCCTTCTCGAGTTTGTCGATCTCCCTGGCCAGGCGCAGCAATTCCGCGTCCTTGTCGATCAGGCCCGCCATGGGCACCAGTATCTCCAGTTCGCCCACCAGTGCCGTTGCCGCTACCGGTTTCTCCTCGCCCTCGGCCAACCAGCTTATGACGGAAAGTTTAGCCAGTTTTTTCAGGAACGGGGCATTTTCTTCCAGCCTTTCCCGGTCTCGCTGGTCGCCGTTGCGCAGCAGGATCGTGAGCTCCTTGCCTGGTGGGATGTTCATCTCACCCCGGATATTGCGAATGCCCACTATCACGCCTTTGAGCCATTCTATATCTGCGTTTGCAACACTGTCCACGCCTTTATCCGGCGCCTGGGGGTAGGGTTGCAGCATGATGGTCGGGCCGGATTTTCCTGCGAGCGGGCCCACCGTTTGCCAGATTTCCTCGGTTATGAACGGCATGAAAGGGTGCAGCAGCCGCAGTGTTGCTTCCAGTACCTGCAGCAGTGTGTGCCGCGTGCCCCGCTTGGCCGCCGCGCTGGCGTTGTCATCCCACAGCACCGGCTTGGACAGTTCCAGGTACCAGTCGCAGTACTCGTTCCAGACGAATTCATACAAGGCCTGGGATGCCAGGTCGAAACGGTAGTTGGTGACGGCGCGTGACACCGCCAGCGTCGTTTCGTTCAGCTTGCTCGAAATCCAGCGATCGGCGAGGCTCAATTCCACTGCCGCGTCATCGCTTGTGCCGCAGTCCTGGTTTTCACAGTTCATCAGCACGTAGCGCGCGGCATTCCAGATCTTGTTACAGAAATTGCGGAAGCCCTCGATCCGGCCGATGTCGAACTTTATGTCCCTGCCGGTGGAGGCGAGTGAGTAGTAGGTAAAGCGCAGTGCGTCCGTGCCATAGGGTGCGATGCCGTCGGGAAACTGCCTGCGGGTTGCCTTGTCGATCTTCGCCGCCAGCTGCGGTTGCATCATGCCGGCGGTGCGCTTGCTGACGAGGCTTTCCAGGTCGATGCCGTCTATCAGGTCGATGGGATCGATCACATTTCCCTTGGACTTGGACATCTTCTGGCCCTCTGCATCGCGCACCAGGCCGTGTACGTAGACCGTGTGAAACGGTACTTCCTTGCGAAAATGCAGGGTCATCATGATCATCCGGGCGACCCAGAAGAAAATAATGTCGAAACCGGTGACCAGCACGGAGCTCGGGTGGAAGGTTGCCAGCTCCGGCGTTTCCTCGGGCCAGCCGAGGGTTGAAAACGTCCACAGGGCGGAGGAGAACCACGTGTCCAGGACGTCCTCATCCTGGCGCAGAGCAACGCTTTCAGCCAGGTTGTTGTCAGCGCGCACCCGGGCCTCGCTGGCGCCCACGTAAAAATTACCCGCCTCGTCATACCAGGCGGGAATGCGGTGCCCCCACCACAGCTGGCGACTGATGCACCAGTCCTGGATGTCGCGCATCCAGGCGAAGTAGGTGTTTTCCCACTGCTTCGGCACGAACTGGATATCACCGTTTTCTACCGCGGAGATGGCTGGCCCCGCCATTTTCCTGGCATCCACGTACCACTGGTCCGTCAGGTATGGCTCTATCACCACGCCTGAGCGGTCGCCACGCGGTACCCGCAGGGTGTGATCCTCGACCTTCTCCAGCAGCCCCTGGCGGTCCATGTCCGCCACCACGCGCAACCGCGCCTCGAAACGGTCCAGGCCCCGGTAGGCTTCCGGCGCCGCGTCGTTGACGGCCGCGTCATCGGTGAAAATATTGATCATGGGCAGGCCGTGGCGACGTCCCATCTCGTAGTCATTGAAGTCGTGGGCGGGGGTGATTTTCACCACGCCGGTGCCGAATTCGCGATCGACGTAGTCGTCGGCGATGACGGGAATTTCCCTGCCGGTCAGGGGCAGCTCCACCATCCGGCCGATCAGGTGCCGGTAGCGTTCATCCTCGGGGTGAACCGCGACCGCGGTATCCCCCAGCATGGTTTCAGGCCGGGTGGTCGCCACGGTCAGGTGGCCCTCGCCACCCGCCAGTGGGTAGCGGAAGTGCCAGAGATGCCCCTGCTCTTCCTCCGAAACGACCTCCAGGTCGGAGATGGCGGTATGCAGCACCGGGTCCCAGTTGACGAGGCGCTTGCCGCGGTAGATGAGACCCTCGCGGTAGAGGCGGATAAACACTTCCTGGACCGCCGCGCTCAGCCCCGGGTCCATGGTGAAGCGCTCCCGGGACCAGTCCAGGGAAGAGCCCAGGCGGCGCAGCTGGCGGGTTATGGTGCCGCCGGATTCCTCTTTCCACTCCCAGACTTTTTCGACGAACTTGTCGCGGCCCAGGTCGTGGCGGCTGATGCCCTGGGCCTCCAGCTGGCGCTCGACCACCATCTGGGTGGCGATGCCCGCGTGGTCGGTACCCACCTGCCACAGGGTGTTGTAGCCGCACATCCGGTGATAGCGGATCAGCGCGTCCATGATCGCCTCCTGGAAACCGTGGCCCATGTGCAGGCTGCCGGTGACATTCGGCGGCGGAATCATGATGCTGTAGGCGCGTTCGCCGCCCTGGGGTGCGAAGTAGCCCTTCGTCTCCCACTCCTGGTACCAGCGGGCTTCAATATCGGCGGGTTGGAAGGTTTTTTCCATCAGTCTGGGAATCCGGTATGGGTTGGCGGTCGGGAGAAAAGGCGGGAATTATACGCTAAACATCGTGTTTTTCGAGCTGGTAGCCCCGCTCCTTGTAGAAGGTCCAGGAGCGGCGCAGCGCCATGAGGCTTTCCGGGTCCTGGGTCACCACCTCGGCAACCCGGCGGAAACGGCTGAAAAAGCCCGGTATTTCCAGCTGCAGGTTGATCAGCAGGTCGCTGTGCCCCTCGGGTTCCTGGCCCCAGCCGATGGCGATCATCTCCGACTGTTCCTCGCCGTACAGGCCGTGGGGCAGGAAACTGGCGGGGCGGAAGCTCCACAGCAGCTCATCCAGTGCGCGCGCCTGGCTCTCATCGACCGCGTTGATGAAGATGGCATGGCCGCGCTGGAAGGCCTTGTCCGCCAGGCGCGCGGCCACCTGCAGCCGCTGTGCCTGGTCGGCGGCCTGCACCACATAGAACCCGACCCTCGTCACAGTGAGCGCTGCTCGTCGCCGGCAGCCGCCTGCAAAAACCTCACACGCGCCCCATCAGGTACTCTGTCAGCAGCCCGACCGGGCGCCCGGTGGCACCCTTGGGGGAGCTGTCCCAGGCGGATCCGGCGATGTCCAGGTGGGCCCAGTGGTAGTCCTCGGCAAAGCGTGAGAGGAAACAGGCCGCGGTGATGCTGCCGCCGCCGGGGCCGCCGATGTTGGCCATGTCGGCGAAATTGCTGTCCAGCTGTTTCTGGTAATCGTCCCACAGCGGCATCCGCCAGGCCCGGTCGTGGCTCTCGGTCCCGGCCTCCAGCAATTGCGCCGCCAGTTTATCCTGGTTGGCATACAGGCCGGTGGCATGGGAGCCGAGCGCGACGACACAGGCGCCGGTGAGCGTGGCGATATCGATCACCACCTGGGGCTTGAACCGGCCCGCATAGGTAAGGGCATCGCACAGCACGAGGCGGCCCTCCGCGTCGGTGTTGAGTACCTCGATGGTCTTGCCGGACATGCTGGTCACCACGTCGCCGGGCTTGGTCGCACCGCCGCTGGGCATGTTTTCCGCCGCAGCGACGATGCCGACCACGTTCAGTGGCAGGCCCAGCTCCACCACGCTGCGCAGGGTGCCGAAGACACTGGCTGCGCCGCCCATGTCAAATTTCATCTCGTCCATCTTGGCGCCGGGCTTCAGGGAGATGCCGCCGCTGTCAAAGGTTATGCCCTTGCCGACCAGCACGTAGGGCTTTTCCCCGGGCTTGCCGCCCTTGTAGTGCATCACGATCAGCCTGGCGGGCTGGTCGCTGCCGGCTGAGACCGACAACAGCGAGCCCATGCCAAGTTCGCGCATTTTCTTTTCTTCGAGGATGGTGGTGCTGAGCCTGGCGTGGTCGCGCGCCAGCTTGCGA
>JAOUDU010000198.1 GCA_029859085.1 Gammaproteobacteria bacterium
GCCGGAGTGCTGGCCGCCCTGGCCACCGTTGCCGCGGTGAGCGTAAACGCCCAGATACCGCCACCACCCGATGGCCAGATCCTTTCCAGCGAGTATACCGGCAAGGTCTATTCGCCCTATGCCGAGCGGGATTTCGCCACCGACGTGTATTTCGGCGACACCCACCTGCACACGGACATGTCCATGGACGCCGGTGCCTTCGGCAACCGCCTGGGCCTGGACGAGGCGTACAAGTTCGCCCGGGGCGAGCAGGTAAACTCCACCAACGCCGGCCCGGTGCGCCTGTCGCGCCCGCTGGACTTCCTGGTGGTGGCCGATCACTCGGACAATATGGGCTTCTTCCCGGACTTGTACGCGGGCAAACCTTTCATCCTCGAGGACCCGACCGGCAAGAAATGGTACGACATGATGAAGGCCGGCGAAGGGGTTAAGGTCGCCCTGGAACTGATCGGCCTGTTCTCCCAGGGAAAATTTCCCCCGGCCCTGCAATACAAGCCGGATTCGGCACCTTACAAGGCTGCCTGGGACAAGACCGTGGCCGCCGCGGATCGCTATAACCAGCCGGGTATATTCACCGCGTTCATTGGCTACGAGTGGACCTCGCTGATCAAGGGCAACAACATGCACCGGGTCGTGGTCTACCGCGACGGCGGCGACAAGGGCGGGCAGATGGTGCCTTATACCACTGCGGCGCCCCAGGGCAGCACCAATCCCAGGGACCTGTGGAAGTGGCTGGCCGGCTATGAGCAGAAGACCGGCGGTGAGGTGCTGGCTATCGCCCACAACGGCAACCTGTCCAACGGCATCATGTTCCCGATTTCCGAGCAGTACGACGGCAAGGCGCTGGACGTGGAGTACGTCACCCAGCGCGCCAGGTGGGAGCCTATCTACGAGGCCACCCAGATCAAGGGCGACGGCGAAACCCACCCCTTCCTGTCACCCAATGACGAGTTCGCCGATTACGAGACCTGGGATATCGGTAACCTGGATGTGTCCGAGCCCAAGACCGACGCCATGCTGGCGGGGGAATACGCACGGGAGGCCCTCAAGCGCGGGCTTGAGCTGGAAGCGAAACTGGGCACCAATCCCTACAAGTTCGGCATGATCGGCGCGACCGACAGCCATACCTCACTGGCGACCACCGAGGAGAACAACTTTTTCGGCAAGCACTCGGGGGCTGAACCCTCACCGCAGCGGATGACCCACCCCTTCATGAAAACGGAAAGCGGCACCATCATGGGCTGGCAGATGGTGGCCTCCGGCCTGGCCGGGGTGTGGGCAAAGGACAATACCCGGGAGGCGCTGTTCGACGCGATGGAGCGCAAGGAGGTCTACGCGACCACCGGCACCAGGCTGCGGGTGCGCTTCTTCGGTGGCTGGGAATTCACCAGCAAGGACCTCGACAACCGCGAGCCCGTATTCGCCGGCTACGGCAAGGGCGTGCCGATGGGCGGCGACCTGCCGGCCAACACGTCCGGCAGCAAGGCCCCCAGCTTCATGGTCTACGCCCTGCGGGACCCGATCGGCGGCAACCTGGACCGGATCCAGATCATCAAGGGCTGGTACGACGGCCAGAAGCAGCATGAGAAGGTCTACGATGTGGCCTGGTCCGGCGACCGCAAACCGGGCGTGGACGGCAAGCTGCCCCCGGTGGGCAATACGGTGGATGCGAAGACCGCCTCCTGGACCAACAGCATCGGCGCCTCGGAACTGGGCACCGTCTGGTCTGACCCGGATTTCGACCCGAAACAGCGGGCGTTCTATTACGCCAGGGTGCTGGAGATCCCCACCCCGCGCTGGTCCACCTACGATGCCTTCAGGTTCGGCGTGCCAATTCCGGAAGGCGCCCCTGTGTCCACCCAGGACCGGGCCTACACCTCACCGATCTGGTACACCCCGAAGTAGGCAGCCGGATTATTGCGGCGCCGGCGCGGCGCCGCTGAAAAAAGCCCAGATCACCTCGGGCCCGTCCAGCTGGTGGCTGGTGGGACCGAGAATGCGCGGCAGGTTGAACACCGGGTGGGGGACGGTATGCCCACCCCCCACAATGGTCACCAGGCTGACGGGAACCCTGCCCGGGGCCGACCACTCGATGCTCCGGACCGAGGTGTCATCCTCCGGGTCCCGTTGCGGCCATTCGCGACGCACTCCCTCCACCGTGTAACCGGCGAGCCCGGCCCAGTAGTTGGCGGTCGCAACAGACGACTGCACCTCGCCACGACTGGCGTTGCCGAAAATCTCCACCAGGCCGCCCTCGTACGGGTTCACCGGGTCCGCGGTACCGTTCATCACCATCGCCGCAACCGGCTTGCCCGAGGGCTGGCAATCGAGACTGGCCGGCACCGGCAGGCTGGCAGCCATCGCCGCGATGCCCGCCACCAGGTCGGGTGCTTCCAGGCCAAGGCGATAGGCCATCTGCCCGCCGTTGGACAGGCCGGTGGCGAATATCCGCGCCGGATCCACCCCCTGCTCGTCGACAAAGCGCCGCACCAGGGCCCTCAGGAAACCCACGTCGTCAATATTTTCCAGGTTGGCTGCGTAGTCGGCGCCGCCACGGCAGTCGTTCCAGTGCTGCTCGTAGCCGTCGGGATAGACCGCGATAAAGCCGTACCGCTCCGCGAGCACGTCAAAGTCGTAGCGGGTGAGGGCGCGCATCTGCTCGCCGGTGCCCATGGACCCATGCATCACGAGCACCAGGGCCGTGTCCGGCGTCCTGGCAGCGGGGATATAGGCCAGCCAGCTGCGATCGCGGCCGTCGTGCTCCAGTGACCCGGTTTGCAGCGTGCCCGGCAGCACCGGCGGCTCCATCGGGTCGGGCCGCAGGTAGCGCCACCAGGCGAGCGCGATGATCACCACCGCCACCACCACAAGCAGCCCAAGCACCTTCAGAAATTTCCGCACGCGTCCACCCGGCGTCATCGCCATTGTGTTTGGAGGAGGAGAGCCTACACTCTAGCCACCTGGCTTGGAATATTTTTCAGGGCAGCGCGGCGGCATACGACCGCTGGTCGGGACACAAAAGGTGATCACTATGACGGCAATGAAATCCATCGGTGGGCCAGTGGCACAGGAACGGGAGGCGATGCTGGCAGCCATCCGCGAGTCGGTGCGCAGCTCGGCGAGCTACACCGGTCGCCACGCGCTGAGCGAGCGGGTGATGGCCGCCATGGCCCGCGTCCCCAGGGAGGAGTTCGTGCTCCCGCGTTACCGCGACAGGGCCTACGACAATACTCCCCTGCCGATCGAGGCGGGCCAGACCATTTCCCAGCCCCTGATCGTCGCGCTGATGACCGAGCTGCTGGAGCCGCAGCCCGGCGACGTGATCCTCGAGGTCGGCACGGGCTCGGGTTACCAGGCCGCGGTGCTGGCGGAGCTGGTCGAGCAGGTCTACGGCGTGGAGATAGTGCCGGAACTGGCGGCGGGCGCGGCCCGGGTACTGGCGCGACTGGGTTACGACAATGTGTATATACAGGCGGGTGACGGCTACGAGGGCTGGCCGGAACTGGCGCCTTTCGACGGCATCATCGTCACCGCGGCGGCGCCGGAAATTCCCCCGCCGCTGCTGGAGCAGCTGAAACCCGGGGGCAGGCTGGTTATCCCGGTGGGCGCGGAGCACGGCGAACAGGATCTGCTGGTGGTGGAACTCGGCGAGGATGGCGACATTCTCAAACGCTCGGTGCTGCCGGTGCGTTTTGTGCCGCTCACCGGGGAGCGGTGAGCGGCGAGGCCGGCCGGGGTATTACCGAGTTGATTGTGGCGCCCTACAGCGGCGAGCGCCCCTTGTTGGCCGCAATCCGCATACGCAGGGCGTTGAGCTTGATAAAGCCCTCGGCGTCCTTCTGGTTGTAGGCGCCGGCGTCCTCCTCGAAGGTCGCTATGCTCTCGTCGAACAGGCTGTCCGCGGACTGGCGGCCGGCGATGATGACATTGCCCTTGTACAGCTTGAGCCGGACCTTGCCATTGACCACTTTCTGGGACTCGTCGATGGCCGTCTGCAGCATCCTGCGCTCCGGCGACCACCAGTAGCCGTTGTAGATCATATTGGCATAACGCGGCATCAGGTCGTCCTTCAGGTGGGCCACTTCCCGGTCCAGGGTAAGGGATTCTATCGCGCGATGGGCCTTGAGCATGATGGTGCCGCCGGGGGTTTCGTAGCAGCCGCGGGATTTCATCCCCACGTAACGGTTTTCGACGATATCGTCGCGGCCGATGCCATTGGCGCCGCCGACTTTATTGAGTGTTTCCAGGACGGTGGCTGGACTCATCGCAACGCCGTCGATGGCGGTGATGTCGCCGCGCTCAAAATCCAGCTCGATGTAGGTGGGCGCATCCGGCGCGGCCTCCGGGCTGACGCTCCAGCGCCACATATCCTCTTCCGCCTCCGCCCAGGGGCTTTCGAGTACGCCGCCCTCGTAGGAAATATGCAGCAGGTTGGCGTCCATCGAGTAGGGGGATTTCTTCTTCGCGCTGGAAAAATCCACCGGGATATTATGGGTTTTGCAGTAGGCCATCAGGGTCTCCCGGGAGGTCATGTCCCACTCCCGCCAGGGGGCGATGACCTTGATACCGGGTTTCAGCGCATAGGCGCCAAGTTCGAAGCGCACCTGGTCATTGCCCTTGCCGGTGGCGCCGTGGGAGATGGCGTCGGCGCCGGTTTCGTTGGCAATCTCGATCAGGCGCTTCGCGATCAGGGGGCGGGCGATGGAGGTGCCCAGCAGGTACTCGCCCTCGTATATGGTATTGGCGCGGAACATCGGGAACACGAAGTCCCGGACAAACTCCTCGCGCAGGTCATCTATGTAGATTTCCTTCACGCCCAGTGCCCTGGCCTTGGCCCGGGCGGGCTCCACCTCCTCGCCCTGGCCGATATCGGCGGTAAAAGTGACCACCTCGCAGCGGTAGTTGTCCTGCAACCAGCGCACGATGACCGAGGTATCGAGACCGCCGGAATAGGCCAGGACAACTTTCTTGATATCTGACATTTCATGCTCCCTATGGCTGTGCCGGAACGGCAGCCGTTTCTACCAGGCTGCCGGACTTAAAAGCCGGCCATTCTACCCCCGGCCGGCGCCAATTCCCAGTCGATCAGGCACTGATGCCGACCACCGGGTCGCAAGTCGCATCCGTTCCGGTTCCCGCTGCGGCGGCTTTACGGTAGCATGCAATATCCGCAAGTGAGCGACTGACCCTGCCATCCCACGTGACTGAACTGACCATTACCCGCCCTGACGACTGGCACGCGCACCTGCGCGACGGCGCCGCCCTGGAACACACCTGTGCCGACCTGGCCCGCTATTTCGGCCGGGTTATCGTGATGCCCAACCTCAGCCCACCGGCCACCACGGTGGCGGAGGCTGCAACCTACCGTGATCGCATACTCGATGCGATGGCACCGCTCGAACGCCGCTTCGAACCGCTGATGACGCTGTACCTGACCGACCGCACTGACGCGGCGGAAATCTCCCTCGCGGCCGCGTCCAGCTTCGTCCACGCAGTCAAACTGTATCCCGCCGGCGCCACCACCAACTCCGCGGCCGGTGTGGCGCACCTGGAGGGACTCTACAACACGCTGGCCGCAATGGAGGAGGCGGACCTGCCGCTGCTGGTACACGGTGAAGTCACGGACCACGACATCGATATTTTTGACCGCGAGAAAGTTTTCATCGACCGCCACCTGGCGCCGATTGCCGAGCGCTTTCCCGGCCTGCGCATCGTGTTCGAGCACATCACCACCCGGGATGCGGTCGCATTTGTACGCGAGGCC
>JAOUDU010000199.1 GCA_029859085.1 Gammaproteobacteria bacterium
CGTCGGCACCGGCCTCTTTCATGGCTCTGCGCGCGGCTTCGAGTTTCTCCCGGATATCCTCGAGATTCAGTTTCAATTCCTCCAGGCTGGCAGCCTTTACCGCCTTGTCGAAGATTTTTTCTTCCGGCGCCTGGCTCACCTCAGCCTCCTTGCGCAGGTCATGCAGAACGGGTGCCTCGGGAATTATTTTCTGGCCGGGGTCCAGTTGCCGCTGGTTGATGAATTTCGGGGAGACGATTTCCACACCGCTGCCGTGCATCTGCACCAGTACCTTCTTGCGCAGGTTGGAACGCGCGCTGAGCAGGTTTTCGATCGACGGCAAAAAGCCGCATACGCGATATGCGACCGCGTGATCCAGCAGTTCATGCACCAGGACGAAGGGATCCTCGAGGCCGGCTTCTTGCGCCGCCCGCAGCATCAGCTCCTCGACCCGGGTATAGGTGACGTCGTAGCCGATCGACACCTCGGCGAAGATAATGGTTCCCTCACGGTACAGCACATTGACCGGGCTGTTGATCAGCAACAGGTTGGGGAGCGTGGTCAGGTCCCGCCACTCAGTCTGGATCTGGGTATTGACCAGCGTGCGCTTGATCACCCGGCCAAACTGGTCGTTCACCCGGATATAGTCCCCCGGGCGAAAAGGCTGGGTCGCCTGCAACATGACCCCGGCCATCGCATTGGAGACAAAGGTGGTGGAAGACAGGGCGATTACCGCTGTCAGCACGACCCCGAGCAGGCTCAGCACCTGGCCCCGGGTCTGTTCGCTGATCGGCAGCATGATGATCAGGGCGATAATGACGGCCGAGCCGTTGATCCAGTTGAGCAGCGGGTAAATCAGGCCGGAAGAACTATCCTGGCTGCGGTTGACGAACCAGTTGGTCAGCCAGGCCAGGGCCACGCCTATGCCGATGATCGAGGCCAGGGGCCACAGGGTGGTAAGCCCGTTCTGTAACGATTCCATCTGCTGATTGCCGCCTCGTCCTGCCAAATGGCCTACAGGATAACAGCTTGGGATGCTTCGCCAACAGTTCGGCGTCAGCCGTGGATTGGCTTTGCCCGCGCTTCGGGTTACCTTACCGCATCGTTTAATTCATCCCGCAAGCCGGGGCCGGTGAATCTGCCTGGAGCAAAACCGATGAATACTCTCAAGCGCTGGCACGAGATCATAGAATCCCGCAAACCCGAATTGCTGGATGATATCCTGGCCGAGGACTGCGTCTTTTTCTCGCCGGTAGTGCATACCCCCCAGCAGGGCAGGGAGCTTACAAAACTCTACCTGACCGGTGCGATGCATGTCCTCAACAAGGATTTTCATTACGTGAAGGAGGTGGTGACCCCCGGGCATGCCGTGCTGGAGTTTGTCTGTGACATCGATGGGATCAGCGTAAACGGGGTGGACATCATCAGCTTTGATAAACAAGGAAAGATCAGTGAATTCAAGGTGATGGTGCGTCCGCTCAAGGCGATTAACATGCTGCATGCGAAGATGCGCGATATGCTCGAGCGTTTGTCGGCATGAGTGCAGTACTGTGCCGGCACAGATCATAGCCAGATCGGAAATCCGGAGAGATTGTTATGAAAGCGATTTTGCTGACCGCATCGCGGATGTTTGTTTTGTTGATGGCATGCGGGCTCGCCGCCTGCGGTGGCGATGACGGCACCGAAATGGCCAGCCAACCCGCTGTGATGGCCCGGATAGAGGGCAGCGTCATCTACCGGGAGAGGATGTTACTGCCACCCGGCTTCGAAGTGGAGGTCCAGCTGCAGGATATCTCCAAAGCGGATGCCAGCGCTGCGGTACTCGTTTCCGTATTGCTGACTCCCGGGGGGGCCCCGCCCTACAGGTTCGCAATTGAATACGATCCGGCCGAGATCAACCCGCGCATGCGCTATGCACTGCGTGCCACCATCAGCGACGGCGACCGCCTGCTGTTCACATCTACCGACTACATCGATCCGTTCAAGGGCAACCCGGTGGAGATACTGGTGCACCGGGTGCCCGAGCCGGTGCGGCGTGACGGGCCGTCACTCGAGGGCGTTACCTGGATACTGCAAACCCTCGAGGGCCAACCCGCACCGGTGGGCGCGGAAGGTAAATCCGTGGACATCCAGTTTGCCGTCCCGGAGCTGCAGGCCGGGGGTTTCTCCGGCTGTAACCGTTACACCGGCGGCTATGGCAGGGAGGGCGTGGCGGAGCAGGGCAGTCCCCTCAAGTTCGGCCCGCTTGCGGGAACCATGATGGCCTGTGTGGACGGCGCTGAGCTGGAACATCGCTATCTGCAGCTGCTGGGCAGGGTCACCGCTTTCCAGCTCGACGGGAATACCCTGAGCCTGTTGGCCGGCCCCGAGGTCGTGGCTACCTTCAAGGCGCCCTGAGGGACAGGGCGCGGACGGACAGGAGCCCCTTTTCCCTGTATAATCCACGCCCGCGCTTTCACCGTGCGCCCCGCTCACCTCTCAAGGTAACTACATGTCCACTCCAGATGGGATAACCAGTTTTGCCGAACTGGACTTGCCCGCGACCCTGCAAAAGGCCCTCGTAGATGTCGGCTATGAAACGCCCTCCGCCATCCAGGCCCGGATCATCCCCCATATGCTGGAGGGTGCCGACGTGCTGGGCCAGGCCCAGACCGGTACCGGCAAAACCGCGGCATTTGCCCTGCCTGTCCTGGCGCGGCTCGATTTCAGGCAAAAGCTGCCACAGGTGCTGGTGCTCGCCCCTACCCGGGAGCTGGCAATCCAGGTAGCGGAGGCGTTCCAGAAGTATGCGCGCCACCTGCCGGGTTTCCACGTGCTCCCTATATACGGGGGCTCCGACATGCGCGGACAGCTGCGACAACTTGAGCGCGGGGTGCACGTGGTGGTCGGAACCCCGGGGCGGGTCATGGACCATATGCGGCGCGGATCCCTGAACCTCTCGAAGCTGCAGACCCTGGTGCTGGACGAGGCGGACGAGATGTTGCGCATGGGATTCATCGACGATGTCGAGTGGATCCTGGAGCAGACGCCGCCACAGCGCCAGATCGCGCTCTTTTCCGCTACCATGCCGGACGCTATCCGGCGTATAGCCAAGCGCCACCTGCGGGATCCGCGGGAAATTTCCATCGAGGTGAAGAGTGTCATCAGCTCAGCCATTCGCCAGCGGGTCTGGATGATGGCGGGGGTGCACAAGCTCGACGCGCTCACCCGCATCCTCGAAGTCGAGGATTTTGACGGGATGATCATATTTGTCCGCACCCGCATCCTGACCACGGAACTGGCTGACAAACTGGCCGCCCGCGGCTACTCGGCTACGGCGCTGAACGGGGATATTCCCCAGAAGCAGAGGGAACAGACGATAGAGCGCCTCAAGAGCGGGGACCTGGACATCCTGGTGGCCACCGATGTCGCCGCCCGCGGCCTGGACGTAGGGCGTATCAGCCACGTCATTAATTACGACATCCCCTACGATGTCGAGGCCTATGTGCACCGGATCGGGCGCACGGGTCGTGCCGGCAGGACCGGTGAAACCATACTGTTCGCCGCCAATCGCGAGCGACGGTTGCTGCGGGCGATTGAAAAGGCCACCGGCGAGACCATCGAGCAAATGGCCCTGCCGACCGCCGAACAGGTCACTGACAAACGTATCGGCAGGTTCAAGCAACGCATCACGGAGACCCTGGCCACCGCGGACCTCAAGGCCTTTCGCAAGATGGTGGAGGACTACCAGCACGAATACGGTGTGCCGGTGATCGAGATAGCCGCGGCACTGGGGGTGCTGGCGCAGGGCGGGAAGTCACAGGCCCCCAAACCCGAAGTGGCGGGCGCCGACCGGAAGACGGCGCGTCCCGCAGCCGGAGTACAAGTCGAGTCGCGGCGCAAGACGACCGCGAAGCCCGACCGCGAGGCCCGTGCCAGGCCCGATCGGGAAACAACGCGAAAACCTCCCCGGGAGGTTCTGCCGGCCAGTGGCGGCGAGCCGGCGCCCCGGCCTGAGCCGGTGCAAAAGCCTGACCTGGGCGCACCGCTTCGCGCCGGCCCCGCGCGCCAGCGGGAAGGCGCCGCGGTGGATGCCGGCATGGAGCGCTACCGGATTGAAGTCGGCCTCCAGCACGGTGTGAAGCCGGGTAATATTGTCGGCGCGATTGCGAACGAGGCGGAAATCGAGAGCGAGTACATCGGGCGCATTGAGATTTTTGACGACCACAGCACCGTGCAGTTGCCGGAAGGCATGCCGAAGGAAATATTCAAGCACCTGAAAAACGTCTGGGTCAGTGGCCAGAGGCTGCAGATTTCGCGGCTGGACCAGCAGGGCAAGCCCCTGCAGCGTGCCGCCCGGGACAAACCGCGGGCTGCCGTGCCGGAAGGCGACAAGCCTGCCGGGAAGAAGGGCCCGAAGCACCGCAAACCGAAGTGACCGGGCGGCTGCAACCTGCAGGGCCCGCTCCCGGCGAGTGCCGCTGATGCCGGTTCTGTTCGGGGTAGTGCTGCTGGACCTGATAGGTTTCGGCATCGTCATACCCATCCTGCCCTTCCTCTCGCCCCAACTGGGGGCCGACAAGCTGGATGTCGCCTATATCATCGTCGCCTACGCCGTAGGCGCCGGCCTGTGCGCGCCGTTCTGGGGACGCTTGTCCGATCGCATCGGCCGTAAACCGGTGATCATGATCTGCCTCGGGGGCGCCGCGGTCTCCTATGTCATGCTCGGCCTGGCCTCTGCCCTGTGGATGGTTTACGCCGCTCGCGCGTTCGCCGGCTTGATGGCCGGTAACGTGGGTGTCGCGTCGGCCATGATGGCGGACATCACGAGGCCGGAGAACCGCGCCCGAGGCATGGGCCTGATTGGCGCGGCCTTCGGCTTGGGCCTGGTGCTCGGCCCGATGCTGGGCGGCCTGTTGTCAGGCGACGAACCCGGTTTCCTTCTTCCCTGCGCGGTGGCGGGCGTGATGTCGGTGCTGGCCATGGTCGCCGCGGCGATATTCCTTCCCGAGTCCCTTTCCGCCGACAGGCAGGTGGCCAACAGGGCGCAGCAGCACAGCGGCAGCATGGGCTCTACTTACAGCATACTGCGCCGGGGCGGCAACCGGCTGCTGGTACTGCAATTCTGCCTGCACAACCTCTGCGTCAGTTCGCTCACCTATATGTTTCCACTGTGGGCGGGCGATACGCTCGGCTGGGGCCCCCGCCAGGTCGGCATCGTGTTTGGTATCCAGGGCGCGATCATGGTGGTGGTGCAGGGCGGCCTGATGGGCCTGCTCGTGCGCAAGCTGGGTGAGTTGCGCCTGTTGCGAATTGCCGTCACCGGGCTGGTGCTCGGGCTTTTCATGGGCGTGTGTGCCGATGGTATGGTATCGATGGTGGCGTCTATCTTTGTCGCCATGACCGGGGCGACCCTTTGCATGCCGCTGTTGAATGCGATTGTAAGCCATCGCACGCCGGTGATGATCCGCGGCAGGATGCTGGGAGTTGCGGGTGCTGCCGCGTCCTGGGGTCGGGTCGCGGGTCCGCTGCTTGCGGGAGGCAACCTGGCGCTGTTCGGCTACCACGGCGCCTGGCTGGGCTCCCTGCTGGTGTCACTGGCCTATATGGCGTGGTGTTACCGCGAGTACGCCCGCTACGGACGCAACCCGCCGGCCGAGGCGATTGCCACACATGGTAATTTGCGCTGAGAGAGGCTAGTGTAACTGCCTGAAATTTTCTCGGAGCAACTTTGCGATGACTACAAAACTTTTTGATTTAACCGGAAAAATCGCCCTCGTCAGCGGCGCCAGTCGCGGTATCGG
>JAOUDU010000200.1 GCA_029859085.1 Gammaproteobacteria bacterium
GAGCCCGCTGCGTGCTGACCCTAGGGTGGAATGCGTGCCAAAAACCCAGTCCGACATTACAAAGCCGTTGAAGCCCCATTCGGTCTTCAGGATTTCCCTCACCAGTTGCCCGTTCTCGCCGCAGAACTGGCCATTGACCGAGTTATAGGCGGTCATCACCGCAGCCGCTCCTCCCTCTGCGACTGCCGCGCGGAATTGGGGGAGGTAGATTTCCCGCAGGGTGCGCTCATCGATCGTCACGTCGACGTCGAATCGGGTGTCCTCGATACTGTTCGCCGCATAGTGTTTCGGGCTGGCCAGCACGTACTCCTGGGCGCCCTGAACGAAGGCAACGGCCATGCGGGACAAAAGATGGACGTCCTCGCCGTAGGTCTCCTGGGAGCGCCCCCAGCCCGGATGGCGGAGGTTGTTGATCGTGGGAGCCAGCAGTACGTTGCCGCCGGCGGCCCGCAGCTCCCGGCCCATCGCAGCACCCACGCGGCGCTCGAGCGCGGGATCCCAGCTCGCGCCCCTGGCCATGCCGACCGGAAAGGTGGTTGCACCCTGTACGGGCGCCACGCCCCTGGGACCGTCTGCCATCACGAAGGGCGGTATGCCGAGCCGTTCCACTCCCGGGCTACCCCAGAGGAGTCCTCCCTCGGGAAGCGGTATGGGGCCGTCGCCGGCCATCTGGGCAACCTTCTCCTCGATGGTCATTTGCGCAACCAGTTTCCTGGCGCGCGCTCCCGCTCCGTCGTCGTCGCCGCCATTGCTGCAGCCGACTGGCAGGCACAGCGGAAGCAGGCAGATAAATAGCCATTGCATCGATCGACGGGGGCGGATGCCGGCGTCGACCGCAATCTCGAGGCGGTGCGGCCGGGCCCGGAGCAGTGACTTCATCCTGGCCCAGCCGTCAAGGACTGAGAAAGACTTGGTCGGTAAAATGCCCGTGAAAACCGAAGGGCACGTGGTGCGACAGCTTCACCGCCGCGATCTCATCCTCCGGGTTGCGCGCATCGAGGATCACGATTTCTGTCAGGTGAGTGGCGGCGTCATAGACGAATGAGAGCAGGTAGCCATCGTCTTCGGAGCTGGCGCGACTCCCGGGCGCAAACAGGGTTTCCGAGGTGTAGCGGTCCCGGCCGTGGTCCCTCGTCACGTAAGTGCCACTGGCTGTGTCCAGCTTTACCAGCGCATTGAACGTGTACGGCGTGCCGTTATCCAGCGCGGCGACATAGTACAGGAACTTGCTGCGGCAGCCTGTTGTGCGCCTGTTCCAGGCCGGGAATTCACCGTGTGGCGCATGGCAGTAAAATTCATGCCGGACCTCACCGGTTTTTACATTGCAGCGATACCGGTAAATCGGCCCGCCCGTGAGCCTGTCTATGGAAAACACGTCTCCCAGGCCCGAGAAATTCTGGACGTCATTCGACTGGATTAAATCGGTCACGATTTCATCCCCGACCTCACAGGAATTGCCGAAGTGAACGACTATCCCGGGCGGCAGCTCAAAGGTCTGAGCGACGCGCATGGTCCGCAGGTCGACGATAATCCCCTGCACCGGCTGGCCCATGCGGTATCCCATCGTGTCTTTGAGAGTCTTCGTCCCCAACAGTGGCCCGGCCAGGCTGAAGGAAATGGAACTGAACAGGAAAAGGGCGTAGTTCTCGGTCAGGCCGAAGTCGTGCAGGAAAGGAAACTCACTCAGCGGTATCCGGCAGGTTCGGGCAATCCTGCCTTGCAGGTTGATGTCATAGACATCGAGCGTCAGCTTCAACCCGGTCAGCCCCAGCCCGGTGATATTGATCCCGAAATTGATCTGGTGGCCGGTTTTGGGGTTGATCTTGCCGTGCGCACTCATGGTTCTGGCCGACGTCAGTCCGCCTTCATACAGCTCCTTGCCCATGGTTTCCAGGGTGGAGGGGTCAAGCCGGTAGGGTTGCCCGCCTTCATAAAACGCGCACAACTTTTCGCCGTGCCACGACACGCTGGTGTTTGCAGTGTTCGCCATCGGCCGCAGGAAGTTGGCCGGCAGGCCGCCCTCAATCTGGGTGCCGAACCCGCGCGAACAGATCTTCCCGGCCGCTTTGTCCTTCAGGTATTGTGGCGTGCGCACGTAACGATTCCTGAAGTGGGCCCTGCCCTCCACGAATGTGACTGCGCTGATCATGCCGGGGCCATCAAACCAGTGACCGTATTGCTGCTCGCCGGCTTTCATGGTGCCCGGGCCGTTCCTGAAAAAGGTCCCGTTCAGGTCAGGCGGGATCTTGCCCCTGACGTCGTCCACCCAGCCGGAATGCTCGTGCTCCAGGCCGGCAAAACCCCGGTGAAAATCGCGCTGTTGCCCGATCATGGATTTCAGCCCTGGCTCCACCAATCCCATTTTTTCTTCCTCATTTGCGGTTCGCCGGATCGCTCACTTGTGCAGCCTACCCTTTATCGGAATCGGCTGGAAGCGGCCGCTTCCCTCCAGCGCCTGTCACCGGGGCTGGCCGCGCAGTGCAGCCGGCACCTCGCGGGTTGCAAGTGCTTGCGCCGGCCGAGGCAAAACAGGTTGCAGTCGGCAGGCAGCCGGTTAGACTTGCGCTTTCCATCACATTGGGGACCACCCGACAATGCCTGAAACGCTTGCCAACGTGCAAAGCATGGCCCAGCCCTGGATCATGGCCACCGGTATCATCGTCTGGAGCGTTCTGGCGCTCATGCTGCTGCATAAAATAGTCACGGTAATACGCGAACGGGCGCAGCTGGATATCAGCGGAAGATGGATAGCGGTCACCGGATGTGACTCCGGCTTCGGGCGCGGTGTCGTCGAGGCGCTGGTCGCGCGCAGGGCGATGGTGATTGCGTGCTGCCTCACGCCGGAGGGCGCATCCGCCGCGCTGGAGGCCGGCGCCCGGCTGGCGCCCTGCCTGGACCTAAAGGACGAGCGCGCGATCCTGCGGGCGGCGCAAGAGGTCGAGACCGCGTGTGAAGGCGGGCTCTGGGGCCTCGTGCACTGCGCCGGAATCGTGCTTCCCGGTTTTGCCGACTACCAGCCGATCTCTTTCTACAGGGAGGTGATGGAAGTCAATTTTTTCGCACCGGTACTGCTGACCCAGAAATTGATTCCGGGTTTAAGAAGGACCCGGGGACGGATTGTCCTTGTCAGCAGCGTGGACGGCCTGGTCAGCCTTCCCGGAAATGCGCCATATGACGCCTCCAAGTTCGCCGTGGAGGCTTACGCCGATGCACTGCGGGCGGAACTGTCCTTCTGGGACGTTTCCGTCAGCGTGATCAATCCCTCGACAATGCGGACGCCAATGTCGATGAAATTTTTCGAGGCCCACCGCAAGGCCTGGCTGGAAATGGAGCGTATAGACCCGGCCGGCGAGTGGAAATCGATGTGGCCCCGGGAGTGGCTGGAGGAGTACATAGAGCTGAACACGCGGCAACTCGACAAGATATCGCAGGATCCGATCCACGCGGTCCGCGATATTTCCCATGCACTCACGGCCCGTCGACCGCGCCTGCGCTATCTCAGTGGAACCGCTGCCAAAACCCTGTTTTACGCATTATGGGTGGGTCCGGAGTCCTGGGCGCTGCGGTTCAAGCGGGTAATGATACAGCCACCACCCCCTGTGAACCCCCTATGAATATCACCGGCTTGCTCCATATCAATATCAACTGCAGCGACTTTGACCGCTCCCTCAGGTTTTATGAAATGCTGGGATTCAAGGTCCTGATGGCGGTACAGCCTGAGGGTGCCGGTGACGTCGCCGCGGCGGTCGGAATGACATCCTATGAGGTCCGCGGCGCCCTGATGAAGCACCGGGACGGCTCGGTGATAGACCTGCTGGAGTGGCGCGACCCCGGCGACACGACGCCACCCTACGAGAGGCTTAACCACCTGGGTCTGGGGCGCATCGCCTTCGTCACGACTGACATCGAGGCCGATATCGAACGCCTGCAAGCCGAGGGCGTTGAATTTCTTTCGCCCAGGCCGGCCGCGGTTGCGGGGCCGCGCGGCAGCACCACGCGGTTTATCTGCTTCCGGGACCCGGATGGTACCGTGCTGGAACTGGTCGATATGGGTGTCATGGCGCCCTGATCCGACCCGAACCCCTTACCCCACAGTTATTGGAGATCAGATGAACGACGCCAGGGAATTCGACATTGTCATTTACGGCGCCAGCGGCTTCACCGGTCGCCTGGTTGCTGAGTATATGGTTGCCCACAATGGCCTGGGGCTGCGCTGGGCGATGGCGGGAAGAAGCCTGGAGAAACTGGCCGGGGTGCGCGATGACATAGGTGCCCCGCCCGACACACCGCTGGTGGCGGCCGATGCCGATGACCCGGCCTCCATTGCCGCCATGGTGGGCAGCGCCCGCTGTGTCTGCACCCTTGTGGGACCCTATCAGTTCTACGGCTCCGGCCTGGTGGCGGCCTGCGCGAAGGCGGGCACCCACTACGTCGACCTGTCCGGTGAACCCCTGTGGATGCATGAAATGATTCTAAAGCACCAGCGGGAGGCCGCCGCCAGCGGCGCCCGCATCGTGCACAGCTGCGGGTTTGACTCGGTGCCCTTCGATCTCGGTGTGCTGTACCTGCAGAATGCCGCCCGGGACCGCTTCGGCAAGCCCTGCCAGCAGGTGCATGCCCGGGTCAGGGCGATGAAAGGCGCGTTTTCGGGCGGTACCGCCAGCTCACTCAATGCCACCGATGCCGTCACCGGCAGGGATGAGGGCCTGCGCGCGATCATGCGCGATCCCTTCTGCCTCGCCAACGGGTTCCGGGGCCCGGAGCAGCCTGCCGGTGACCGGGTTTATGAGGACCCGATGATCGGCCAGTGGGTCGCCCCGTTCATCATGGCCGCGATCAACACCAAGAATATTCACCGCTCCAATGCGCTGATGGGCCATCCCTACGGCACCGACTTCAGGTACGACGAAATGATGGTGACCGGGCCCGGCGACAGGGGCAGGGCGGTGGCGGAAGTCGTCGCCTCGGTCAACCCGCTGGTCGGTGAGGGCGCGCCCAAGCCGGGTGAGGGCCCGTCCAGGGAGGTGCGCGAGGCCGGCTACTTCAATGTCCTGTTTATCGGCATTACAGATGACGGCCGGGAAATTCGCACTGTCGTTACCGGCGACATGGACCCCGGCTACGGTTCAACCTCGAAAATGATCTCCGAGAGCGCGGCCTGCCTGGTGCAGGATTGCGCGGACCTGCCCGGCGGTTTCTATACCAGCGCCCCCGCGATGGGGGAGCGCCTGATGCAACGGCTGGTAGCCAGGGCGGGGTTCACCTTTGGCCTGGAGGACGCGCCGTAACAGGGCGCTACTGCAGCTGCTGTCGCGCCGAGGCCAGGCGCACACAGACCGCGAAGGCCGCCACCGCGTCTTTTACAGCCTGCTGCGTGGCGAAAGTGGGCGCCAGGCGGATATTGCTGTCCAGGGGGTCCTTGCCGTAGGGGAAGGTGGCGCCGGCGGGGGTCAGCTTCACCCCGATGTCCCCCGCCAGCCTGACGACCTCCGCGGCCAGGCCGGGGCGGGTATCGAAGGAAATGAAATAGCCCCCCCGGGGCCTGGTCCAGGTGCCCATGCCTGTCCCGGCCAGCTCCCGTTCCAGGATCTCCAGCACGCTCTCGAACCGGGGCCGGACCAGGGCGGCGTGGTGCGCCATGTGGGCCGCCAGGTTGTCGCTGTCCCGCAGGAAGCGCACGTGGCGCAGCTGGTTGACCTTGTCCGGGCCGATTGTCTGGTAGCCCAGGTGCCTGCCCAGCGCCGCCAGGTTGTCCACG
>JAOUDU010000201.1 GCA_029859085.1 Gammaproteobacteria bacterium
CGCCCAGCCCGAGGGCGCCGATGGACAGCACCAGCAGCGAGATCGCGACCTCGACCAGGCCGGCGCCGTGCTGGCGGCCGGGTATCAGATCGCCGCAGCGGGGCACTGGCCCTCCCCCCTGGCGGCCCGCGCCCGCCCGACCGTGTTGAGCACCACCGTCCAGGGCTCCAGCCGATAGCTGACCGGCGGGCACACCAGCAGCGACAGGTTGCGGCGGGAGGAGCCGTCCGGCAGGTAGGTGATAGGTTCCACAGCCGCCGCTGTGCCGGCGAGATTGGTCAGGCTGTACCCGGCGGGGATGGGCTCGAATACCCTTATGACTTCGTCGGCACCTGGATCCACCAGCGGGTCGCGGTCGCGATTGGTAAACACGATCCAGCCGTCGGCGAAGCGGCCCGCGCAGGTCGCCTCGCCGGTGACCGCCATCTTCGACGGGCAGAGTGTAACGGGGATATTGCGCAGTACCGCCTCGCTGCGGGCGAGATTGACGGCATCCAGCAGCCGGCTCGTCTGCGAGCGCAGACTGCTGCCGTGTATCAGCTGTTGCATGGCCGGGGTCGCCACCGCAACAGTGACCCCGAGAATCACCAGGGTGATCATCAGCTCGATCAGCGTCAGGCCCCGGTGGCTGCAATTGCGCGACATCCTGTCCACAGCACATACCTCCTGGTTGCAAAGGTATGTGACGGGGAAGCCTTAAGCCATTAACTGGCGCGACTTGGTGGAAGATGAACGGATGGGATTACCGCGACAGCGGGAAATAGCCTCCATGAGGCGATGGCACTTACTTAAGCAGAAAGCACGCAGGCGTCAAAGCAAGAATGGTTTGGCGGGACCGTAGAGCGCATGGATGCGCGATACGAGCCTACATGGATGTATTCACGGCGAGTCCCGACAGGCCATACTTGCTTTGGCGCCGGTCTTCGCGCCAAAGCAAGCGCCATTGCGCTAGAGGTTCTTTGCCTCGATACGCAATTCCCGGGGCAGTGAAAAGGTGACGTTTTCGGGGCGCCCGGCAAGCTCTACCGGCGCGCTCGCGCCCAGCGCGCGCAGGCCGTCCAGCACTTCGCGCACCAGCACTTCCGGCGCCGATGCGCCCGCGGTGACGCCGATGCGGGTTTTGCCCTCCAGCCAGGCGGGATCGATATCGTCGGCGCCGTCCAGCAGGTGGGCCTCGGCCCCCATACGCTCCGCGAGCTCCCGCAGCCGGTTCGAATTGGAGCTGTTGGGCGAGCCCACCACGAGCACCAGGTCGCAGTCCCCCGCCAGCAGTTTCACCGCATCCTGGCGGTTCTGGGTGGCGTAACAGATATCGTCCTTGCGCGGGCCCTTTATCCGCGGGAAACGCTGGCGCAGCGCATCGATAACCCTGGCGGTATCGTCCATGGACAGCGTGGTCTGGGTGACATAGGAGAGCTTGTCCGGGTTGCGCACCGCCAGGGTCGCCACCTGCTGCTCGTCCTCTACCAGGTAGATATCGCCGCCGGCAGCGTGATCGTACTGCCCCATCGTGCCCTCGACCTCCGGATGGCCGCGGTGGCCGATAAGCACGCACTCCCGTCCCTCGGCGCTGTAGCGGGCCACCTCGATATGCACCTTGGTCACCAGCGGGCAGGTCGCGTCGAACACCTTGAGGCCGCGGCGATCGGCCTCCCGGCGCACCGCCTGCGGCACGCCGTGGGCGCTGAAGATGACGATACAACCGTCGGGCACCTCGTCCAGCTCATCCACGAACAGGGCGCCGCGGGCGCGCAGGTCTTCCACCACGAATTTGTTGTGCACCACTTCGTGGCGCACGTAGATCGGCGCGCCGAACACTTCCAGCGCCCGGTTGACGATGTCGATCGCGCGATCGACCCCGGCGCAGAAACCCCGGGGATTGGCGAGGCGAACGTCCATCAGTGCAACTCCAGGGGTTCGACCCGGTGCACCATCACATCGAACAGGATATTGCGCCCCGCCAGCGGGTGGTTGAAATCTATCGTCACCTCGTCGTCGTCGAAAGCGACGACCAGCCCGGGCAACTCGCTGCCACTGGCATCGGCAAAGGAGTAAACCAGGCCGATTTCCAGCTCGCCGTCACCGCCGAACTGGGAGCGCGGCAGCTGCTGCACATTGTTATTGTTGGGCTGGCCGAAGCCGTCCTCCGGTGCCACCGTGAACATCCTGCGCTGTCCGGCGGACATGCCGAACAGCAGGCGCTCAAACCCCGGCAGGAGGCTGCCATCGCCGACCACGAACGCCACCGGCTCCCCGCCGAAGTTGGAGTCAACCTCGGAACCATCCTCCAGGCTTACGGAAAAATTCACGTAAACCCGGGTTCCCTCGCTGACAGGCATATTTAAAACAGTCATCTGGGGCTGGTGCCTCGCTCCTCCGGTTCATCGCCACTGCGGCCGAACAGGCTGTCAAAAATCATCAGGGCCGCGCCCAGGCTGATTGCCGAATCCGCGAGGTTGAACGCGGGGAAATAGCGCCCGCCGTAGTGCACGGAAATAAAATCAACCACGTGGCCCAGCACCAGCCGGTCCCACACATTGCCCAGGGCACCGCCCAGGACCAGGGCCAGCGCCAGGGCCAGCAAACGCTGCTGCCGGGGCATCCGGTACAGCCAGACCACCAGCACCAAACTGATGACGAGCGCGACAGCGCTGAAAAAGTAACGCTGCCAGCCACCGGCATCACTGAGGAAGCTGAAAGCGGCGCCGGTATTATACTGCAGGGTGAGGTTGAACCAGGAGAACACTTCCACCGGGCGCCCGTATTCCAGCGCGCTCTCCGCGAGACCCTTGCTGTACTGGTCCAGCCCCACCACCAGCGCGGCGAGGCCATACCAGCCCAGGCTGAAGACGCCGTTACGCAAAACGGCGCCGCTCGCCATCGCCGCTGACGTTCTCGACGCAGCGACTGCACAGGGTCGGGTGATCCGCCAGCTGGCCCACCTCCGGGCGCCGGTGCCAGCAGCGCTCGCACTTCCCGTCACCGCAGGCGCTCACCTGCAGGCGCAGGCCCGCCAGTTCGGTACCGGCGGCTTCCGCCGGCGCCGCCGCCAGCGGCTCCAGGGTCGCGGCGGAAGTGATCAGCACAAACCGCAGCTCATCCTCCAGCAACTGCAACTGCGCCAGCAGGGTGGGGTCGGCGTAAAGGGTGACCCTGGCATCGAGGGAACCGCGCAATTCACCCGCCCCCCGGCGCGCCTCCATCTCCCTGTTCACCGCCGCGCGCACGGCCATCAGCTGGCGCCAGTAGTCGCGACCCATGGTGCTGCCGGCAGCCATCGTCTGCAGGCCGTCGTACCACTGCGCGAGGAACACCGACTCGGCGCGTTCGCCGGGCAGGTTCTCCCAGATTTCCTCGGCGGTAAAACTGAGGATCGGAGCCACCCAGCGCACCAGGGCCTCACCGATATGGTACATCGCGGTCTGGGCGGAGCGGCGGGCGACACTGTCGGCGCGGGTGGTGTACTGGCGGTCCTTGATCACATCCAGGTAAAAACCACCGAGGTCACTGGCGCAGAAATTGTGCAGCTTCTGGTACACCTGGTGGAACTGGTAGCTGTCATAGGCCTGGGCCAGTTCCAGCTGCAGCGTGGCGGCCCGGTCCACCGCCCAGCGATCCAGCGACAGCATGTCATCGAAAGCCAGCGCATCCGCCGCCGGGTCGAAGCCGTCCAGGTTGGACAGCAGGAAGCGGGCGGTGTTGCGGATGCGCCGATAGGAATCCGCGGTGCGCTTGAAGATTTCGTCGCTGACCACCAGCTCGCCGCGGTAATCCGTCGCGGCCACCCACAGGCGCAGGATATCCGCGCCCAGGTCGTTCATCACCGAATTCGGGGCGATGACGTTGCCGATGGACTTGGACATCTTGCGGCCGTCGCTGTCCACCGTGAAGCCATGGGTGAGCACCGCCTTGTAGGGCGCCTCGCCGTAACTGCCGATACCGGTCAGCAATGAAGACTGGAACCAGCCCCGGTGCTGGTCCGAGCCCTCCAGGTACAGGTCCGCCGGCGCCCGCAGGCCCTCGCGCCGGCGCAGTACGCAGGCGTGGGTGACGCCGGAGTCAAACCATACATCCAGGGTGTCCGTTACTTTCTCATAGTCCGCGGCCTCATCGCCCAGGAGTTCCGCGGGCTCCAGCTCAAACCAGGCGTCGATACCCCGCTGCTCCATGCGCTGGGCGACCTGCTCCATCAGGGACAGGCTCTGCGGGTGCAACTCGCCGCTCAGCTTGTGCACAAACAGCGCGATCGGCACGCCCCAGGTGCGCTGGCGGGAGATGCACCAGTCGGGGCGGTTGGCCAGCATCGCATCGATGCGCGCCTTGCCCCACTCGGGCAACCACTCCACCTGCTCCACCGCCGCCAGGGCACCGGCCAGCAGGCCATTCTGCTGCATGCTCACGAACCACTGGGGGGTGGCCCGGAAAATAATCGGCGTTTTGTGCCGCCAGCAATGGGGATAGGAGTGCTGGTACTGCCGGGCATGCAGCAGTGCGCCGCGCTCCTGCAGCAACTCGATAACAGCCGTGTTGGCCTTCAGCACATGCTGGCCGGCAAAATACTCGGTGTCGGGCAGGTAGACGCCGTTGCCGCCCACCGGGTTGTAAACCTCCAGGCCATACTGCTGGCCGACGACAAAGTCGTCCTGGCCGTGGGCCGGGGCGGTGTGCACCGCGCCGGTGCCGGCCTCGGTGGTGACATGCTCACCCAGGATGACCGGGACCTGGCGGGCCAGGAAACAGTGCTGCAGCAACTGGTTTTCCAGCGCCGCTCCCTTGCACCTGCCGAGCACCACCAGTGCCGGCAGTCCGAACCGGTTCACACAGTCCTCGGCCAGCGCCTCGGCCACCAGCAGCGCCCGGCCCTGGCCCTCGACCAGGACATAGTCCAGGGCGGGGTTGAGGCAGACCGCCATATTGGCGGGCAGGGTCCATGGCGTCGTGGTCCAGATGGGCACCGCAATCTCGCCCGGGTAGCTGGAACCGCAGGCAAGGTTGAACGCCGCGGGATCGACAGCCGCGAAGGCCACGTCGATCGCCGGGGATTGCTTATCCTGGTATTCCACCTCGGCCTCGGCCAGGGCGGAGCCGCAATCGGTACACCAGTGCACCGGCTTGAAGCCCTTGTGCAGGTGACCGTTGTCGATAATGCGGGCGAGGGTGCGCACGATGTCCGCCTCGAAGGCGAAATCCATGGTGAGGTAGGGCTTGAACCAGTCCCCGAGCACACCCATGCGGATAAAATCAGCGCGCTGGCCGTCGACCTGCTGCGCGGCATACTCGCGGCACTTCTGCCGGAACTGTGCCGCGGTCACCTTGACCCCGGGCTTGCCGACCTTCTTCTCGACATTCAGCTCGATCGGCAGGCCGTGGCAATCCCAGCCGGGCACATAGGGCGCATCGAACCCCGCCAGGGTGCGGGACTTGACGATAATATCCTTGAGGATCTTGTTGACCGCATGGCCCAGGTGCAGCTCGCCATTGGCATAGGGCGGGCCGTCGTGGAGGATGAATTTCGGGCGGCCGGCACTGGCCGCGCGAATCTTCTCGTACAGCCCCATCGCCTGCCACTGTTTCAGTCGCTGGGGCTCCCGCTGGGCCAGGCTGGCTTTCATCGGAAAGTCAGTCCGCGGCAGGTTCAATGTGTCTTTGTAATCACTCATAGTTCAATCGCAAGAAAATCTCAGTGGCAGGCCAGCCAGGCCCGCGTGTTTTCTATGTCCCTGGCAATATTTTCCCTCAGCTCATCCACGGAA
>JAOUDU010000202.1 GCA_029859085.1 Gammaproteobacteria bacterium
GATACCTTGAGGCCGCTATGCCCGAGGTTTACATACTGCATGTTATCTCCATTGCTTTCGCGGCAGGGCGGGCAGGTGCCGGGCGAGTCGAGCCACCTGGTCCTACTTGCCTTTCCAGTTGGGTGCGCGCTTCTGGGCAAATGCCGTCGCGCCCTCGATGGCGTCTTCACTGACCAGCACGGGTTGCACGATTTTCATTTGCTCGCTGAACATATTGCCGGTATTCCAGTCCTGGGACCTGATCACCACCTGCTTGCTCGCGGCGACGGCGAGGGGACCGTTGGCGGCAATCCTGGTCGCCAGCGCGCGGGCTGCTTCGAGGGCCGTGCCCGCCGGTACCACCTGGTTGATCAGCCCCAGGTCGAACGCCCGCTGGGTGCTGATGAAATCCCCGGTGAGGGCAAGTTCCATCGCGATGCGCGGGGGGATCTGGCGGGGCAGTTTGGCCAGCCCGCCGGCAGCCGCGGTCAGGCCCCGCTTGACCTCGGGGATGCCGAACCTGGCATTGTCAGCGGCCACGATCAGGTCGCAGCTGATCGCCACCTCGAAGCCTCCCGCCAGGGCGTAGCCTTCAACCGCCGCGATCAGCGGCTTGGTCCCGACATATTCGCACAGGCCGGCGAAGCCGCGACCCTCTACCATCGGTACCTCCCCGCTGACGAAGGCCTTCAGGTCCATGCCGGAGCAAAAGGTGCCGCCGGCGCCGGTGATGACGGCGGCGCGCAGCTGGCTGTCGCCCTCCAGCTGGTCGATAGCGGCGGCAACGCCCTCTGCGAGGGCCTTGTTGACAGCATTTTTAGCCTCGGGGCGATTCAGGGTGATGGTCATCACCCCGTCGGCGACGTCCACTAATACGACTTTATCTGACATGTTGATTCTCCGTTGACTGGTTGCTTATGGGAATGTGTGGCGGGCGGCAATGCAGGTCAGCCCGTGATTTGATCGCCCGTCTTTATACATCGTCATGGTCGGGGGCACAACGGTGCCGGGATGGGCCGCCAGCAGGCTCACCACACTGGACTACCGCATGCGCCCGGCAGCGCTTAGACTAGCGCCGGCCCCCTGCCAACCAGCGCCCTGTTAGGGCAAAGGCCGATTCCGGAAAAATCCATGGTTAACCTGCACTGGCAAGCCTCCCCGGACCGCCGCGTGGTGTCACTGCGGCAGCACCTGGCTTTCACCCTGGCCAGCGCGCTTGTGCTGTGGGCGCTGTACACCCTGCTGCGGGCCGCGCTGCTGGTGTATAACCTCGACCTGGTGGGCGCCACACCGGCCAGCGCCCTCGCCCAGTCCTTCATTAACGGCGCCCGCTTTGATCTGAGGCTGGCGGCGTATATCTGCCTGCCCCTGGTGTTGTCGATACTGAGCATGCGAGCGATGGCGGCGCGCCGGTTCCACATCGCCTGGCTGACCTTCTTCGCCAGTGTGACGCTGTTCCTCGGCCTGGTGGAACTGGATTTCTACCGGGAGTTCCAGCAGCGCCTGAACTCACTGTTTTTCCAGTATCTCAGCGAGGAGCCCGCCACGGTCATCAGCATGCTCTGGCACGGTTTCCCGGTGATCCGCTACCTCGCCAGCTGGCTGGTTTTCACACTGGCGCTGTTCGCGGTTTTTCGCGCGCTGGATCGCTGGCTGTCATCACCACCGCCAGCAGTTCGCCCCCCGGCGCCCCGATACGCCCGGGCCGGGTCTTTCCTGGTTTGCCTGTTGCTGCTGGCTGCGCTGGCAAGGGGCACCCTGCAGCAGGGGCCGCCCCTGCGCTGGGGTGCGGCTTTCACCACCGACTACCTGTTCGCCAACCAGTTGGGTCTCAATGCGACCCTCTCCCTTGTCGATGCCGCCAAGGAGCATCTGTCCGCGCGGCGGGGCAACCTGTGGCCCAGCAGGCTTGCCGAGGCCGAGGCGCGAGCCACAGTGCGTTCGATGCTGCTGGCCGCCGACGAGCAACTCGTCGATGCCGGCACTGCCCCCGTGCGCCGCCGGGCGACTCCCCCGGCAGCGGGTACCCTGGCCGTAAAGAATGTGGTCGTCATCCTGATGGAAAGCTTCGCCGGCCATTACGTCGGCGCGCTGGGCGGAGAGGGCGATATCACCCCCTACTTCGACGCGCTGAGCCGGGAGGGCCTGCTTTTTACCCGCTTTTTCTCCAACGGCACGCACACCCACCAGGGCATGTTCGCCACGATGGCCTGCTTCCCGAACCTGCCGGGCTTTGAATACCTTATGCAGCAACCGGAGGGTTCACACCACTTTTCCGGACTGCCGCAGTTGCTGGCGGCCGAGGGCTATGACGACCTGTACGTTTACAACGGCGATTTCGCCTGGGACAACCAGGCCGGTTTCTTCCGCAACCAGGGTCTGCGGCACTACATCGGCCGCCACGAATTCGTCGCCCCTGTATTTTCCGACCCCACCTGGGGTGTGTCGGACCAGGATATGTTCGACCGCGCGGCAGCGGAGCTCAAGGAGCATTACGGCGGCGCACCTTTCTACGCGCTGCTGCAGACGCTCTCGAACCACACGCCTTACGCCCTGCCGGAACATTTGCCGGTTGCGCCCGTGACCGGGTTTGATCACCTGGATGAGCACCTTACGGCGATGCGCTACTCCGACTGGGCGCTGGGCGAGTTTTTCCAGCGGGTGAAGCGGCTGCCACTGTACAACGAAACGCTGTTCGTCGTGGTGGGGGATCACGGTTTTGGCAGTCCCGAGCAGTTGACCGATATGAACCTGTATCGCTATTACGTGCCGCTGCTGTTGATTGCCCCGGGTATACAGCAGAAATTCGGCAGCCACAGTGGGGTCGTCGGCACCCAGGTGGATATCGTGCCCACCATCATGGGCCGGCTGGGCATGCCCTATATACACCAGTGCTGGGGTCGCGACCTGCTCACGCTGGCTCCGGGCGACCCCGGATTTGGCGTCGTCAAACCCTCCGGCAGCGACCAGACAGTAGCGCTCATCGAGGGTGACGAAGTACTGGTGCAGCCGCCGGGGCAGCCCGCCTCGTTGTTTCGCTACGGCCTCAATCGGGCGGGCGAGTCCAGCCGGCTCGATGACCGGGCCCGCAGTGACGATATGCACCGCCGGCTTGATGCCTACCTGCACGCGGCCACCGGGGGTTTGCTGGGCAATACCGTTGGTGCGCAGCAGTGACGCGCAGGCAGGGCTGTTCAGGTGGTGACATATAGGGTGCCATAACAAGGTTTGGATGCTAGTATTCTCACCCCCGGCTTTATGGAGAACAGCTATGAACCAGTGCACCGAATTGTGGGTGGATCGCAAGGACTACAGGAACACGCGTATTGTCAGCGCTCCCCTGCCCGCGCTGCGCGAGGGGGAAGTGCTGGTGGCCATCGACCGCTTTGGCCTGACCTCCAACAATGTCAGTTATGCGCTGTCCGGTGACATGATCGGCTACTGGGGCTACTACCCGGCCGAGGGCGACTGGGGCAAGGTGCCCGTCTGGGGTTGCGCCAATGTGGTCGAGTCCAGCTGCCCGGGGATCCCGGTGGGTGACCGGCTCTGGGGCTTTTTCCCGATGGCGAGCCACGCGGTATTGCGCCCCGGCAAGATCCGGGACGACCAGTTCCTCGATGTGTCGGAGCATCGCAGCGCACTGCCGGCGCTGTACAACGGTTATCGCCGCACGCGGGCGGAGCCGGAATTCCTGCAGGCGATGGAAGTGGAGCGCTGCCTGCTGTTCCCGTTGTTCGCCACTTCCTTTGTGATCTTTGACTATCTCCTGGACAACGACTTCTTCGGTGCCAGGCAAGTGCTGATCGGTTCGGTGTCCTCAAAAACGGGTTTTGGCCTGGCCGAGATGCTCCATAATGACCCGGGGGTCACCCAGCGCGTCATTGGCCTGACCTCGTCTGCCAACGTCGCCTTCGTCGAGCGGCTGGGGTGCTGCGATGAGGTTGTCGTCTATGGGGATGAGGCCAGGGTCGATGCCACCCTGCCGGCGGTGTATGTGGATATGTCCGGCGACACGAAATTGCAGGCCGTTTTGCACAATCTGCTGGGCGATAACATGGTGGCGAGCGAGATGGTCGGTGCAACCCACTGGGAGGCGCGCGGCGCCGCCGGCGACCTGCCGGGCGCCAAACCGAAATTCTTTTTTGCCCCGAGCCAGATCGCCAAGCGCGAGGCGGACTGGGGTCCTGGCGTGGTGATGATGAGAGCCATGATGGCCAGCGCGGAAGTCGCGAAAAAAGTGCAGGGCGATCTTTCGGTGGAGTGGATTCGGGACGCTGAAGGGCTCGCCGCCCTCTGGCGCGACCTGCTGGACAACAAGGTATCCCCCAGCCGGGGCCTGATGGTGTCACTGCTGTAGTCATCGTACTCCAGCGGGCGGCAAGGCGTTTTAACCGGGGGCGGGGCTATTGAGGTCACTATGAAAAAGAGCATTGTAATAATACTGTTATTGGCCACGGGCGCTTATGCCGGCTGGCAGAACCGGGTCAACCTGCTGGTGTGGGGACTGCCCCTGGTGACCAAGGTAACCAGGCCGGTCGGCCCCAATATTCCGGTGGAGTGGCCCAGCGGGCCGGCAACCGCCAGCCAGTCGCCGGCGGAGCGACCGCCCAACATTGTATTCATCCTGGCGGACGACATGGGTTTCAACGATGTCTCCCTCTATAACGGCGGTGCGGCGGACGGCAGCCTGATGACACCCCATATCGACGCCATCGCCCGGGAGGGGGTGTTGTTCGAAAACGGCTATGCCGCCAACGCGGTCTGCGCGCCCTCCCGGGCGTCGCTGATGACCGGGCGCTACTCGACGCGTTTCGGCTTTGAATTCACCCCCTTCATGAATATCGGGACAACCATCTTCCAGTGGATGTCCGATCTCGATCCCCCGACCCTGCCAGGGTTCATTGACCACGCCGGGGCAAAAGCGCTGCCGCCATTCCAGGAACTGGGTATGCCGGCCTCGGAGATCACCATTGCCGAGGTATTGAAGTCCCGGGGGTATTACACCGCCCATATCGGCAAATGGCACCTGGGCTACCTCAAGGGCATGCGCCCCGAGGACCAGGGCTTTGATGACAGCCTCAACATGGCGGGCACCCTGTACCTGCCTGAGGATGATCCGGATGTGGTGAACGCAAAGCAGGAAGATGAAGGCATCGACCGGATGGTGTGGGCCACGGCCCAGTACGCGGCCGAGTTCAACGGTGGAGAGCGCTTTCAGCCAGCGGGTTACCTGACGGACTACTACACCGATGAGGCCATCAAGGTGATAGAGGCCAATCGCAATCGCCCTTTCTTCCTGTATCTCGCTCACTGGGGCATTCACAACCCCTTGCAGGCGACCAAGGAGGATTATGACGCTTTCCCGCAGATCGAGGACCACGCGTTGCGGGTTTACGCCGGCATGATCCGCGCCCTGGACCGCAGCGTGGGCCGGATCGAGTATGCGCTTGTGGATAACGGCCTGAGTGACAACACCCTCATCGTCTTCACCAGCGACAACGGCGGCGCCGGTTATATCGGCCTGCCCAATATCAACAAGCCCTACCGCGGCTGGAAACTCGACCACTTCGAGGGTGGCATCCATGTGCCCTATATGGCGAGGTGGCCCGCGCGGATTGCGCCCGGTACTGTGGTGTCAGACCCGGTCCATCATTTCGACCTGTTCCAGACCTTCGCCGCCGCCGGGGGAGCCCAGGTACCCACTGACCGCAAGCTGGACGGTGTCGACCTGCTGCCCTTCGTGCGGGGTGAGGCCACCGGTGTACCCCACCGG
>JAOUDU010000203.1 GCA_029859085.1 Gammaproteobacteria bacterium
ATTCGCGCACCACCGAGTAGTAGTTTTTCTCGGCGTGCTGCTGGATCGCCCAGCCGATGTCCCCCAGGGTGGCGCCCGGCCGCACGACTTCCAGTGCCTTGTAGAGGCACTCCTGGGTGACCTGGATCAGCCGCTGGGCATGGGGTGCGACCTCGCCCACCTGCACCATGATGCTGGTATCGCCGTGATAGCCTTCCTTTATTACGGTCACGTCGATGTTGACGATGTCGCCGTTTTTCAGCTTGCGGGTGTCCGAGGGAATGCCGTGGCAGACCACGTCGTTGACGGATGTGCAGATGGAGCGGGGAAAGCCGTTGTAGTTGAGTGGTGCCGGGATCGCCTGCTGGGTCCCGGTGATATAGTCGTGACAGATTTTGTCCAGCTCGCCAGTGGTCATCCCCACCTGGACCAGCGGCGCGATCATTTCCAGCACCTCGGCGGCGAGGCGCCCCGCAACCCGCATCTTTTCTATCTCGGCCGCGGTCTTGATCGATACTGGCATCTGTAACCTATTGAAAAATATGAAAAAATAGTGAATTCCCCGGGTGTTGGCTCCGCCGGGGGAGGCACATTCTACCCTATTCAGCCGGCAAATGAGTAATTGCGCCACGCAACAGCCCCCACGGAGCCTTTAATCCCTGCCGGAGTTGTGGTATAAAGCGCGCCTCCGCGAGGGCAGGGCCAGCAATATCCGGTGCCCGCCGTCGGGGAAACAACGACACACACATATCAATACCTGCTCCAGGGTGCCGGTTTGACTGGTTTGGTTGCAGGGGTATGTGGAGGTTTAACCCAAACACAAGGTAATCACATTATGTCGCAAGTAAGCATGCGCGACCTGCTTCAGGCGGGCGCCCATTTCGGACACCAAACACGCTACTGGAATCCCAAGATGGACCAGTACATCTTCGGTGCCCGCAACAAGATCCACATCATCAACCTCGAGCACACCGTGCCGGCCTTCAACGAAGCGCTGGACCTGGTCAAGCGCCTCGCGGGCAACAAGAACAAGATCCTGTTCGTCGGCACCAAGCGCGCCGCCAGCAAGATTATCAAGGAGCAGGCAGAGCGCGCCGGTATGCCTTATGTCAGCCATCGCTGGCTGGGCGGCATGCTCACCAACTACAAGACCATCCGCGCCTCCATCAAGCGCCTGCGTGACCTCGAAACCCAGATGACAGACGGCACCTTCGCCAAGCTGACCAAGAAAGAGGCGCTGATGCGCACTCGCGATATGGAAAAGCTGGAGCGCAGCATCGGCGGTATCAAGAGCATGGGCGGTCTGCCCGACGCCCTGTTTGTGGTTGACGTGGACCACGAGCGCATCGCCATAACCGAGGCCAACAAGCTCGGGATACCGGTGATCGGCATCGTCGACACCAACAGCAACCCCGATGGCGTCGACTACGTCATCCCCGGCAACGACGACGCCATTCGCGCGGTCAAGCTCTACGTGTCCGCGGTGGCGGATGCCTGCCTGGCGGGCAGGTCAGAGTCCGGCGAGGCGATTGTGGCCAAGGACGAGTTTATCGAAGAAGCTGCGGCCCCGGTCGAGGAGACCCCCGGCGCCGTTGCGCCCAGCGCTGCTGAATAAGCGCCGCACCCAACCCGCTGCCGACGGTGCGTCGGTCGCGGGAAATATCCTGCCCCTGGTGGACAAACCCCCGGGGTTTTTATTTTTAAGCCCCGGGCTCCCGGGGTTGCGAGAGGAGGAATGACGATGTCCGCAGCACTGGTTAAGGAACTACGTGAGCGCACAGGCCTGGGCCTGCTGGAATGCAAGAAAGCGCTGGCTGCCTGCGATGGCGATATTGAACTGGCGATAGAGGAACTGCGCAAGTCCAGTGGAATGAAAGCGGCCAAGAAGGCAGGTCGTACCGCCGCAGACGGTGTGGTCGCGGCCAGGGTGGCCGACGACGGCAGTTATGCGGTGGTCATCGAGGTCAACAGCGAGACCGATTTTGTCGCCCGCGACGCCGGTTTTCTCGCCTTTGTCGAAAGGGTGCTGGACGCGGCGTTCAGCTCCCGCCAGACCGATGTCGCGGCGCTGATGTCGGGTGAGCTGGAAGCGGCTCGCGAGGCGCTGGTGCAGAAGATCGGGGAGAATATCGGCGTGCGCCGTATTGTCCTGTTGGGCGCCGATGCCGGCGTGGTGGGTGCCTACGTGCACGGCAACAACCGCATTGCAGTGCTGGTTGCGCTCAGCGGCGGCGACCCCGACCTGGCCAGGGACGTGGCCATGCATGTCGCGGCGGTGAATCCCCAGGTGGTATCTCCGGCCGACATGCCGGCAGAGGCGATCGCCAAGGAAAAAGAAATCTACACCGCCCAGGCACAGGATTCCGGCAAGCCAGCCGATATCATCGAGAAGATGATCGGTGGCCGCATCAAGAAATTCCTGGCCGAGAACAGCCTGCTCGAGCAGGCGTTCGTGAAGAACCCCGATATCACCGTGGGCAAGCTCGTGGCCGGCGCCGGCGCCGGTGTCACCGGCTTCGTGCGCTTCGAGGTCGGCGAGGGTATCGCTGTCGAGAAAGTGGATTTCGCCCAGGAAGTGGCCGCGCAGCTCAAGGGCTAGGCGCTGCCCGGGCAAACGAAACGGGGCTTCGGCCCCGTTTTTTATGTACTGGATGTTCCGGGCCGCGCAGGCGGTATGTCGCGCGAGGCATCGAGGGCCCACCCCGCAGTATCGGGTGTGCCGGCAGCGACTCGCCGTTTGCAAGTGCATTTTTCTCGCTACCCCCTAGGGTGTTGGCGCCGCTTCCTGTAAGATACGGGCCAGCTCAGGAGAGGACATTTATGCCACAACCGGCGGGCGACAAAAAGTACAAACGAATCCTGCTCAAGCTCAGTGGCGAGGCCCTGACAGGGCGTGAAAGTTTCGGCATTGACCCGAAAATTCTCGACCAGATGGCGCTCGAAGTCGGCCAGCTGGTAGGGATTGGTGTACAGGTGGGCCTGGTGGTAGGGGGCGGCAACCTGTTTCGCGGAGCCGCCCTGCAGGCCGCCGGTCTCGACCGTGTCACGGGGGACCATATGGGCATGCTGGCCACCGTGATGAATGCACTGGCGCTGCGCGATGCCCTGGAGCGCTCCAATATCTCCACCCAGGTGATGTCGGCAATTCCGATGAGCGGCGTGGTCGACCATTACGACAGGCGCAAGGCCATTCGCGCTCTCAGCAACGGCGACGTGGTGATATTCGCCGCCGGCACCGGCAACCCCTTTTTCACCACTGATTCGTCCGCCTGCCTGCGTGGAATCGAGGTCGACGCCGAGCTGGTGCTGAAGGCCACGAAGGTCGACGGCGTCTACTCCGCCGATCCCCTGAAGTTTCCCGATGCCGTCAGGTATGATCACCTGACCTATGACGAAGTGCTCGACAGGAAGCTCGAGGTCATGGACCTGACCGCCATCTGCCTGTGCCGCGACCACAAAATGCCGGTGCGGGTGTTTGAAATGGAGAAGCGCGGCGCGCTGCTCAATATAGTCAGGGGTGGGGACGAAGGGACCCTGATCCAGTAGCGGGCCAATCCGGAGGAGATACGGTAGTGATCAACGACATCAAAAAAGAAGCCCGGGAGCGGATGGAGAAGAGCCTCGAGGCACTGGTCCACAACTTCAACAAGATCCGCACCGGCCGCGCCCATCCCAGCCTGCTCGACGGTGTGCGGGTTGAATATTACGGCGCCGAAACCCCGCTTTCCCAGATGGCCAATATCTCCGTGGAAGATGCGCGGACACTCGCCCTGACTCCCTGGGACAAGTCGGTAGTACCGCAGATCGAGCGGGCGATCATGAAGTCCGACCTCGGCCTGAATCCCTCCACCGCGGGCGGTGTTATCCGTATACCCATGCCCATGCTCACCGAGGAGACGCGCAAGGGATTTACCCGCCAGGCGCGGCACGAGGCCGAGTCGGCGCGGGTTTCGGTGCGCAATGCGCGCCGCGACGCGATGGCCCTGCTCAAGGAACTGGTCAAGGACAAGGAGATTGGCGAGGACGACGAGCGCCGCGGCCAGGACGACGTGCAGAAACTGACAGATTCTTTTATCGCCCAGATTGAAAAACTGCTGGCGGAGAAAGAAACCGACCTGATGGAAATCTGAACCCACCAGGATGCCTATCACCGAGCCACCATCCGGGCCGACCGATGAGCCAGGGCAGGTAATTCCCCGCCATGTGGCTATTATCATGGATGGCAATAACCGCTGGGCCAGGCGCCGCGGGCTGCCCGGGGTCGCGGGACACCGGGCCGGTGTGGAGGCTGTCAGGGGTGTGTTGCGGGCCTGCCGCAAGCAGGGCGTCGAGGTGCTTACCCTGTTCGCGTTCAGCAGCGAGAACTGGGGCCGGCCGCAGCCGGAGGTGCGAGCCCTGCTCGCCCTCCTGTCGCGCTACCTGCGCAACGAGGTCAGGGAACTGCACAAGGACGGTATCAGGCTGCGCTTCATCGGGGAGAGAAAACGCTTCAGCGAGCGACTGCGCCGGCTTATGCAGCAATCTGAGCAGGTCACCGCGGCCAATACTGCAGCCACGATGGTCATCGCGGTGGATTATGGCGGCCAGTGGGATATCGCCCAGGCGGCGCAAAAACTGGCCCAGCGTGTGCAGGAGGGCAGCTTGCAGCCCGGTGACATCACTCCCGAGCTGATAGACCGCAATATCTCGATCAGTGATCTCCCGCGCCCGGACCTTTGCATCAGGACCGGCGGCGACGCCCGTGTAAGCAACTTCATGTTGTGGCACTTCGCCTACAGCGAACTGTATTTTACCAACATCCTGTGGCCGGATTTCGATGAGGCCGAATTTGCCGGCGCGCTGGCTGATTACAGCCGCCGGGAGCGCCGCTTCGGCCTGCGCGAAACGCCGGGGCTGGTTACAGGGGGCAGCGCCCATGCTTAGGCAGCGCGTGATCACCGCCGTGGTCATGGCGAGCCTGTTCCTGGCGGCGGTGGCCTTCCTCTCCCTGCCCTGGCTCGCGCTGCTGTTCGGTATCCTGATCTGCCTGGGCGCCTGGGAATGGTCCCGGCTCTGCGGCTGGGAATCACCCCTGGCCCGCGGCCTCTACGCACTGGTGGTGGTCGCAGTGCTGGGCCTGCTCTACCGGTACTGCCAGTTGGGCGCGGGTGCGCCGCGGGAACAGGTGCAACCCGTTCTCGGGGTCGCCTGCCTGTGGTGGTCGCTGGCACTGCTGTGGGTCAAGGGTTACCCGGGCAGCGCGGTATTCTGGCGCACGCAGGCCATGCGCAACCTGATGGGGCTGCTGGTGCTCGCGCCCTCCTGGGTGGCGGCTGTCTACCTGCTGAGCTTTCCCCGGGGCGGCGGCCTGGTCGTGGTCCTGGTGCTGGTGGTGGCGTCCGCTGATATCGGCGCCTACTTCTCCGGCAAGCGCTGGGGCCGGCACAAACTGGCAGAGGTGGTCAGCCCAAAGAAAACCTGGGAGGGGTTCTGGGGTGGCATGGTGGCCTGCGCGCTGTTGGCGCTGCTGTTGTGGTCGCAGCTGCCAAACCAGCAGGCCCATGTGAGCCTGGCCGCGGCGCTGGTGGTGACGCTGGCCACGGCCCTCGCCTCGGTGGTGGGTGACCTTACCGTGAGTATGGTCAAGCGCGAGGCCGGGGTGAAAGACAGCGGCAGCCTGTTGCCGGGCCACGGTGGCGTACTGGACCGCCTGGACAGCATCTGCGGGGCGGCTCCGGTCTTTGCCCTGGGCCTGCTGCTGGCGGGATGGTAGCTATGCAGGCGGGGC